>NZ_JBEXRZ010000328.1:0-5176 GCF_040613325.1 Streptomyces sp. NPDC006283
GCCCAAGGCGGTCCTGGCCCTCGAGCCGGGTCCCCCAACCGCATGACGTCAATCGCCGCAGCCGCCCTCACCCCGGAGAGGCAACGCTGAAAACGCTCATTGACGCCCCATGTACTGCAGGTGAGTTTCGAGAGCTCGTTGCCTGCGCTGCTCGTATGGATGGGGCAACCGTCTGGTGGGTGGGACCACCGACAGAGAGGCACGACCGGCCAACTCCCCTAGGAGGCCGCCGATCCGGACATCGGGTGCGTATCCCGGCCGGGCACTGTACAGCTACTTGCCATGTGAAACGGCTTTACAGCACCGTCGTTGTGTGAGTACGAGACGATATGAAGCGATGGCCGCACTGCGGGACTGGTCGAAGCCCGGACGCCGGGCCGAGCTGCTCGTCGCCGCGTGACAGGCGGGCGAGACGAACGTCTCCGCACTCGCCGAGGCCGCGCGCATCAGCCGGCCGAACGTGTACACCGACCTGCGCTCCGGGGAATCGACCCCGACCGCCGACCGAAGGAAACCGCCGCCGTGATGCCGCGGGGCCCGTGACTGGGCAGTTCCGTCCGGGCCGCACCTGCTGTACACCTTGCTGTACGATGGGCGTATGTCGAAGCCAGTGACGATTCGGGTCGATGACGCGCTGCACGCGCTGCTCAAGGAGCGTGCCGAAGCCGAAGGCACCACGGTCACCGCGCTCATCACCCGAGCCGCGCACAACGCAGTCCGCGATCCTCGCCTCGAAGGCGCCGCCGAAGTCTTCCGGAACTTCGTCAACGACCACGCCGGCGCGTTCGATCAGGCGTTCCCCGAGGATGCGCCCTCCCAGCTGGACGCATCCGGCCAGGCCGCCTGACATGGAGCTCTACGTCGACATCCGCTGGCTGCTGGAGCGCCAGGCGGAGGTGCTGCCCAAGCATCCGGCCATCCATGACTTCTCTGGCCTAGTGGCCGCGGTCGGCCGGCACCGTGTCAATACGCCACAGATCGGCGCCATGGTCGACAACGCCTGGCGTGCGGCTGCCCTAATGCACACCGTGATCCGCATCAGGCCGCTGCCGGCCCGCAACGCCCTGTTTGGCGTGGGCCTGGTCGTTGCCTACATGGCGGCCGTCGGCGAAGGTATCGACGCCCCCTTCGGTGCGCTGATCGACCTCGCCCGCGACATCGACACCGACCGCTGCGACGCGTACGACGCTGCCGATCGAATCCGCTCCTGGCGCATCTGATCACCCGGGCACCTGCATATCTACGTGAGATGCGCACCTTGCCCGTCCGACCTTGGCCAGCTCTCCAGAGCGGCGACGCCCTCACCGGTCACGTTCGGTCCTCCGCCCAGATGCTCTCCGAGCGCCAAGGCGAACGGCTCCCGCAGTGGCTGGACGCCGTCCGTCAAGACGACCTGACCAGCTCCACACTCTCGCCGCGGCGCACGGTCCGGCCCTCCTCGGCGCACCAGGCGGCGAACGCCCGCCGGTCCGCGTCGTACGCATGACGTTGGAGGCCGGGGCGCTCGCCGCGATCGCGGCCACTTTGCCCGCGTGCAGTTGCCTGTATCCAAGTCGGGGCACTCCGGCTCGCCTTGGTCGGCGAGGACAACGTTGACGACTCCACCGCCGCCCTCGCAGGACTCCTCGAACACTCGGAACTGACCGACCTCGACGCCATGGCCGACACCCTCTTCCGGCACGCACCCAACCCCAGCGACGACATCGCCCTGCTTCTCATCAGCCCCCAGCCAACCCGTCAATGACGGGACAAACGTCGCGCTCGCCCGAGGGCCCGGCTGGCGGGCGGGCCCAGTGGCGTTCAGGTCGCCGGCCCCGGCCACACCAAGGGTCGATCGTTCTTGGCTCAGAGAACGGGCAGTCGTTCTGGGTGCCGGTAACCACGGGACCTCGCCGGGGCGAGGTCTGGATGGTGTCCGACGTACGAGCCGGCTGCCCCGTGCCGGGGGTGATGCCTGGGGCTTCGAGCAGTGGGTGCGGCAGTGGCACCTCGGCAGCGATTGGTGTGCCGCGTCCGACGCTGTCGGAACGCGTGGAGAGCTCGATTCGATATGAAGCAACCAAGGTCTCCCAAGTATGAGTATCTGCTGTCCGTTCTCGGGCTCTGGCTCAACCTCTGCGCGTCAGAGCGGCTGCTCACAGCGGTCCGCGGCGTGACAAGCAAGGGGGACCACACCCGCGCAGAATGGGAGGGTGGCACGCCCGGGCTCGGCGCCCTGGCCGCCGCCGAACGGGACGCACCGATGATGTGCGAGCCAGGAGGCAGCGATGGAGCGGTTCGGCGACCAGAGCAGCAGGCCCGCCCCGGGGAACGACCGCCTAGCCGCCCCTCATGTGGCCCTTGCTGTCAACGGCATGGGCAGCTTCACCTGGGATCTGGCGAGCGGGGTACTGCGCTATGACGAGGCGGGTCTTTCCGTCATGGGATTCCAGCCGGGCGAGTACGACGGTCGGCTCAGCACTCTCGGTGAGCGGATGCTGCCGGTGGAGCTCCCTGCGGTCCAGGCGCGAGTGGACCGTGCGATCGAGGAGCGGTCGGGCTTCAGCCTCTACTTCCGGGTCCGGCACCCTGGTGGCCGACTGCGTTGGACGCACACTCAGGGCCACGTCGTCTGCGACGCCCAGGGGCGCCCGGTCCAGGTCATCGGCATCATCAGGGACGCCAGCCAGGAGCTACGGGCTGTCGACCAGACCGAGCAGCTGCGCCAAGCGAGGCTCGATCGCCGCCGACAGGCCGACATCGTCGGCCATGTCAGCGATGCCCTCGTCCCGACGGTCACGGTGGACGATGTCGCCGAGGCTCTCACCACCGGGCGGCTGCTGGAGCAGCTTGGCGCCTCGAGCATCGTCCTGGGCCTGGTCGACAACGGCCGGATGGAACTGATCGGCTCGAACGGGCTGCACCAGCAGCTCGTCCGGGACTTCCACCTGTCCCGCCTGGACCAGCCCCTGCCGCTCACCGAGGCCATCCGCACCCGGGAACCGGTCTTCGTCACCGACCGTGAGGACTTTGCCGCGCGCTACCCCGCACTGCGGCCATACCTGAGGATGTTCTCCAGTGCCTCAGCAGCCGTCTATCTCCCCTTGATCGCCCAAGACAACCCCATCGGCGCACTCGGGCTCACCTACGACGGCAAGGGATCGTTCACGCACGACGAACGGACCGTACTGAACGCCCTGGGCAAGGTCATCGCCCAGTCGTTGCAGCGTGCCCTGCTGTACGACCGGGAGCACGAGCTCGCCGCCGGACTGCAGACCGCCATGCTTCCCGGCCGCACGCCGGACATCCCGGGTCTGATCGTCGCCACTTGTTACCGGCCGGCCAGCGCCCGGGGAGGAATCGGCGGCGACTGGTACGACGTCCTCGCGCTTCCGGACGGACGGGTCGTCGCGACCGTCGGCGACGTCCAGGGCCACGACGTCACGGCGGCCGCCGTCATGGGTCAACTCCGCATCGCACTGCGCGCGTACGCAGCCGAAGGACATCCACCCGCGACCGTCGTCGCGCGCGCCTCCGCCTTCCTCGCCGAGCTGGAAACCGACCGCTTCGCCACCTGCCTCCTCGTGCAGATCGACCCCCGGACCGGACTGGCCATAACTGTGCGCGCCGGTCACCTGGACCCCGTGCTGCGCCGCGCGGACGGGACCTGCGCCTGGCTCGAAACCCCCGGCGGACTCCCGCTCGGCCTCTCTTCTCCAGGAGCGCAGCCCGCCTATCCCGCGACTGAGATGGCCCTGGACGCCGGTTCCACACTCCTGCTGTGCACGGACGGACTCCTCGAAGCACGCGCCGAGGACATCGACCAAGGTTTCAGCCGCCTCCTTGACTGCCTCGGCAAGGGGCCGGCGCTCCCGGACGACCTGGCCGACCACCTGCTGAAGTCCATGAGCGCCTACACGGGAGGGGAGGACGACGTGGCCCTACTCATCATGCGGCGCACGCGGCGCGGGCCCTCAGTCACCCCGCAGTTGGAGGTCACCGTCACGCTCGCCGATCCCGACTCCCTCCGCGCCGCACGGCTCGCTCTCCGCGCGGCGTTGATCCGCTGGTCACTGGAACCGCTCGGCGACACAGCAGAGCTCCTCGCCTGCGAACTGGCCACCAACGCCCTCCTGCACACAGGCGGCAACGCCACACTGACGGCCAGACCGGTGACCGACCGGGGGCGCGCCGTGCGCCTCGCTGTCACCGACACCTCGCCCCTCTCCCCACGACGCCGGGCCGCTACAGAACGGGCGACCTCCGGCCGCGGACTCCTGCTGATCGAGGAACTGGCCACCACCTGGGGCGTCGAGTCGCGCGGCAACGGCAAATCCGTCTGGTGCGAAGTCTCCGCGCCACCTCTCTGAACGAGGTCTCGCCCCATCGACGCATGTGCTGCTGGCGGGCGAGCAGTGAAACCGACGCCGCCTTGATCAGGCGGCTTGGTGCAGTGAACGCAGTGCACCCGCCCGTCCGCAGACACGGGCAGGCGTACCGCCGAACACCGTGCCCGAGCCCCACTTCCACCCCGGCCGCTCAGCCACACCGCGCGAGTGCCCATCTGTTCGGCTCCGGTCAGCTCGGCGATGATATGGGAGGGCCACATCGAGGGGTCGCCGGTGATGCGCCAGTTCGCCTCGGCGGCCCACATCCGAGCCCACTTGTAGCTCTCGTGGAGGAGTCGCTCGGCGAGAGGTGCGGCGGGGCGCGGCCATGACGTCGAGCAACGTCTGCGTCAGGCACATCGTCGCCCCAAGCGAGCTCGCCCTGCACGCGGTCACGCCGCCGGGGGCGGGCGTGTGCTGCCTAACGATGCCGCTGTCACGGGAGTACCGGGACGCACAGTCCGGTATTCGCAGGCTTTCGATCGCTTCTCGTAACCTCAAAATTCGAACTTCCGTTCTGGAACTTAGTAGTTGACCTCGATGTAGCCGATGTCGGTGAACTCCACCTGCAGGCCCGCGGCACGGCGGCCGCGGTCGGTGAAGTACACGTCCTGCAGGCCTTCGGCGGCGATCCGCTGCAACGCGGTCTCGCTCGCGCCGGCGGCCTGGGCGTCGAACAGGCGGGCCGCGTACTGGGGCGGCAGCTGCTGGGTGACCCGCCGGATCCGCGCGTCATCCGTCGTGCCCGGTGCGGCGATAAACCCGAACCGGGCACGGGTCTCGATCACGATGCCGGTCGACGTCGCCGC
>NZ_JBEXRZ010000329.1:0-5170 GCF_040613325.1 Streptomyces sp. NPDC006283
GGGGCGCCGGCGGCCTGCTCGCCCCGGGGGAGCGAACGCTGCACGATGGCGTGGGCGGTCAGCACACGGCGCCCCTGGCCCAGCGCGGACGGCAGCACCAGATAGGCGATCCGTACGAGGTGGGGGTAGTGCTCGACGAGCGCCGCCTGCGCCTGCCCGACCTCGACATCGGTCTCTGGCGCGGTTTCGGTTCCCGGCCCGGCGGACCCGGACGCGGGGGAGCCCGGGGGTTGGCCGGCAGGAGGGACGAGGTCGTGTGGGCGCACGTTCAGCAGAACGAGCGAATCGTCCTATGGTCACCTGACATTGCGGCGCAGGGTCAGGCGGTCGTCGGACGCCGGCAGCAGGGGGTCAGGCCGGTACGACGAGCCGTTCACGGATGCGCCCGAGCGCCTCGGCCGTGACACCGAGGCCCTCACGCACGTATTTCTCCATCGAGCCGTAGCGGGCGTCGACCTCGTCCAGCGCCGCCCCCAGGTAGTCCGGAACCACCCCGATGATCGCCAGAGCCGTCTCCGGCTGTCCTCCCTGCACGGTGTATCCCTCGACGAGCGGCGCGAACGCCTCGCGGACCGCCGTGTTGACGGACATGTATTCGGCCTCGACCGTCTCGGGAGTCGCTCCGAGCAGGGTGAGCACGATCGTCGCCGCCCACCCCGTCCGGTCCTTGCCCGCAGTGCAGTGGAACAGCAGCGGGCCGGAGTCCGGGTCCGCGACCTCGTTCAGGAAGGCCCGGTAGGACGCGCGTGCCGAGTTGGTCGTCACGAACGCCCGGTAGACGGCGCCGAACATCTCCCGGCCCCGGCCGCCGCCGAGTTCCTGCTCGGCGACGGCCGGATCGGTCAGCAGCTGACGCAGCCGGGCCGCCGCCGGCAGCCGGCCGGAGGCCACCAGGTCGGCCAGGACGTCCGCGAGCAGCAGCCGTCCGCCCTCGGGGACCCGGTCGGGGCGGGCGTCACGTTCCTGCCGCGTACGGAAGTCGACGACGGTACGGATGCCGAGGGCGGCGACGGCCGGGTCCGAGGCGGCGTCCATCCGGTCCAGCTGCCCGGAACGGAACAGCAGACCGCTGCGCACCGACCGGCCCCCGGGCAGAGGCGTACCGCCGAGATCGCGGAGATTCGCGACAGTGGTGGAAGGGATCGCGTTCATGATGCGGAATCTAGGCGGCGGCGGCCTCAGCCGGCCTCTGCGACACCGCCCGTCACGGACCAGCCGCTGAACCGCACCGTGCCGCGGGCCCCGCTGCCGCCGTTCGTGGCGCTCATGAAGAACCCCGCATCCTGCGTCGCCGCCGCCCCCGGCACGGACACCGTGGCGACCGTCCGCCAGGTCGCGCCGCCGTCGGTGGAGCACTCGCCGGTGAACGATGCCCCTGCGCCCCGCCTGAGCCGCAGTAGTACCGGGGCCTTGACGCCCGTGATACGCCGGTATGTGTCGAGGGTGCCGTCACCGTTCGTGTCGTACGACATCACGACACCCTGTCCAGGGGTGACGGCCAGATTGAGGAAGCCCGCGTCGCCGGGGGTGGCGAGCGAGTTGCGCACGACGATGCCCGCCCTCGCCCAACTGCCGGTGTTGTCCTGTGCGTCCACCCGCAGCAGCACGCTGCCGCCCTCGCCGAGCGCGTGCTCGCGGTAGGCCGTACCGAACTGCGCGGTGCCCCTCCACAGGTCGTTGCCGGCGCCGTTGATCGCCATCCGGTCGTCGATCTGACCGAAGACGGCCGTGTTGGACGTGAACGTACGCCACCCGGGGTCGAGCGGAGCGGCCAGGTGCACGCTGCCGCGCTGGGTGACCGCCACCCGTTCCTCGCCCCTCGGCCCGTACTGCGTGCGCAGCACGTACGGCATCGGCACGAGCGGTTCCGTCAGCGGCTCGGAGGGGGCGGTCACCCGCCACGACACCGTGCCGCTGCCGCCCGCCCGCACACTCTCGAGGAACGGCTCGCCCTGCGGCTCGGCATCGAGGCCGGTCAGCCCGAAGGCGACACGACCGGTGGCCCGCAGCCCGTTGAAGTTGCGGAAGGTGGCCCTGACCGTGCCGGTGCTGCCGGGCGTGAACGCAGCCGGTTCCACGTTCACCGTGACGAAGCCCTGGTAGGGGGCCGGGCCAGCGTGTCGTACACCCGCCGGGCCGTTCGGTACGCGTCACCCGTCGGCCGGACCGGGTAGGTGCGGCGGTCCTTCGTCCACGCCTCCTCCGCCGGATACCAGTCGAAGGACCTCGGCGCCCTGCCCTCCGCCATCGCGTCCGCCTGCTCGGTCAGATACGCCTCCCACTGCGGGAGGTGGACGTCGTCCATCAGCCCCTGCCAGTCCCGGTTGGCATAGTTGCTGAGCTGGTCGGCCGCGCCGCGGTCCGCCCACGTCGTGACAAGGGCACGGGCAGTGCGCTCCAGTTCGACCGCCTCCTCGGGGCTGGTCGCCAGCCGCTTGGCGTCCTCGAGCCAGGGGCCCAGCAGGAACGAGCGGTGGCAGCCGGCCATCGTGTCGCTCAGCCGCATCAGCTTCAGCCACAACGCCGTGATGGCACGGAACGTGTCCACGTCCTTGTCGAGGTGGGCGGCACGCAGGGGCAGTTGGAGCGTACGGGAGCGATTGGCCAGGGCCTGCCGGGCCAGGTCCGTCAGATCGTGGCGGTAGGCGTCCGAGTCCCGCAGCGGCGGCCGTACGTCCAGCAGCGCGGCGAACGCGCCGTCGAAGCCCGCCGGGTCGAAGGCCGTACCGATCGACGCGGTCAGTGACGGGCGGCGGCAGAACAGCGAGTCGTAGGGGCGGCCGTCGGTACTGGTGAGCCGGTAGGCGGTGGCGGCCAGCGCGGCGAACGCGGCGCGTGCCGAACGGTCCTCGGCCCCGTACCGCACGTCCGCGTACGCCGCGAACCACGCGTCCCGGTCGATCTTCTCCTCGCGCCAGGCCAGTTCGCTGAACAGTTCCAGGGCCGCGGGATCTCGCTCCGCGGCCTCCGGCATGTACGCGGTGCCCACCAGTGCGCTGCCCGGCTTGTCGCGCCACGCGGTGAACTTCTCCGTCCAGCGGTCGGTGTTGGCTCCGATCGTCGTACGGCCGCCGAAGTTCGGGATGGTGCCGAACGCGTACGGCGCCCCGCCCCACTCCTTCTCCCGGTCGGTGACGGTGTCCAGGTCGGACAGCCCGTCGACGATCAGCACCTTGTCCGTGTCGATGGCCTCGAGCAGCGCCGGGCGCGGGTTGGCCTGCCAGCCGAGGATCACCCAGGTGGCCGCGGGGCGCGCCGTCCGCAAGGACCTCTCCACCGCGCGGGCCGCGTCCGGCACCGGCACATCGCCGGCCGTGCCGCCCTCGTGCAGCAGATCCATCTTGAAGTGGTCGACCTCGCCGAACAGGTCCCGCTGGTGCCGGTAGAACGCGGCGGCCACGTCGGCGAACGACCGCGTCCGCGGGTCCAGCCAGTCGGGGCGGCGCAGCCCGTTCCAGGTGCCCTGCCCGATGACCCGGGCATCACCGGGGTTGCGGGCGACGAAACCGTCGGGGACGGTGCCGAAGTAGCCCGGCAGGACCGGGTGCATGCCCAGCTCGCGCAACCGGCCGGCGATCCGCCGGCCCAGGTCGGTGCGGCGCTCGATCAGGGCGGGCGAGAGCGGACCGCCGTACTCGCTCATGTTCTGCAGCAGCCACCAGGGCTGATGGGAGGGCGCGGGCAGCCAGGTGCGGGCCTCCGCGTCCGAGTACCCGAAGTCCATCAGCAGCCGGTGGTAGACGGCCTCCTGGCCCGGCGTCACCAGCACCTCGTTGCAGCCGTGCAGGGCGAGCACGTCGATCAGCCGCTCCCAGCGCGGCCAGTCGGCGTACGGGGCGGTGTAGCCGTCGTGCGTGTCGTTGTACGCGAACCGGTGCGGGACTGTCGCGCTGCGCTCGAGCGCGCGGCGGGTCCCGGGCAGCCGGCCGGGCAGATCGAGCTGGGAGCCGGACCACGAGATGTGCGCCCTGCAGACGTACTTGAGATACCAGTGCACCCCGGTCAGAAGCACCGCCGGGCTGGTGCCGGCGACTTCGATGTGGCCGGTGGTGCCGGTGACACGGAAACGCTCCGGGCCGGCCAGCGTCGTCAGCCGAAACTGGTCGGCGTGGTCGGGCAGCAGACGGCGCAGCGCGGCAAGGGCGGGATCAGAGGCGGGTGCGGTGCCGGGCGCGGTCGCCGGCTCGACAGGCGCCGCGGGTGCGGGCACGGCGGCCGCGGCGGTGGGCCCGGCGAGCACGGCACCGGCCCCGGCCGCTCCGGCGGCTCCCAGCAGCGTACGTCTCGACAGCTCGTTCATGGGCAGCTCCTCTGTGTTGCTGGGGCGACAACAGATGCGTGCGGAGCGCACGTTACCCGTGGTTCGGCTATCCGAAGAGGGCGCGGAAGGGCACCATGGCCGGATGCGGACGAGTACGAATACGAGCACATGGCGGGCGGCCCGGACGGGACTGGCAGTTGCGGTCCTCGTCCTGGCGGCGGCCTGCGGGTCCGGCGGCGACGACGACGGGCGTGTCGCGGCCGACGAGGGCGCGAAGGCGCCGAAGACGGCAACCGGCACTCTGGAGGAGCTCGCGCGCCGGGCGGACTGCCGGCCGAACATCCAGACGGACGCGGACGAGCTGCGCCAGGCCAACTGCGCGACGGACGACGGCAAGTACGTTCTCGCGACCTTCGCCACCGACCGCGGTCAGCGGGAGTGGATCAACGAGGCGAACGACTACGGCGGCACGTACCTGGTCGGCCGCAAGTGGGTCGCGGTCGGCGACGAGAAGGTCGTCGCGGCCCTGCGCGGCCGTCTCGGCGGCACGGTGGAGACCGGGGCGCAGCACGGCTCGGGCGGCAGCGGCGACGGCAATGGCGACGGCCACGGGGAGCACGACGACCAGGGCCACGCAGACGGCAGTGGCGGCGGCGCGAGCGACGAGGGCCACACAGGGCACCACGAGGGCTGATACGCCCAGCGGTTACGCACAGAACGTCGGGCCCACTCGGGCCGGTCCGGCACACCGGACCGGCCCGGGGAGGCCCTGCATCATCGAGGTCCGCAGACGACAAGGCCGGGGCGGCCTGGAATCTCCAGGGCGGCCCGGCCGCTGGCCGTAAAGGGCGGGTGACAGGCAAACGCCGCCGGGGGTGATTGAGAGGGGAAGAGCGAGGGGGGGGGGAA
>NZ_JBEXRZ010000330.1:0-5158 GCF_040613325.1 Streptomyces sp. NPDC006283
GTCCCGGCAGCCATTGCACGGTCCAACTAATGAAGTTCAACTCGCGGTGACTAACGAGTTAGTGCGTGATAGCGGGTGATGTGTTCTGGCATGATCCGGATGCGGTGATCATGGTCATCGGACGGTGAGGAAGTGGTCGGCTTTGCGTTCGTAGCGGCGGTGAAGGCGGCGGTAGCCAGCGAGCCGGGCCATGGTGCGTTCGATGGTCCAGCGGTGCCGGCCCAGCCGTCGTGAAGTCTCGATTTCCTTGCGGGCGATGCGGTGGGTGATGCCACGCTCGCGTAACCATTGCAGCAGGTGGGAGTAGTGGTAGTCCTTGTCGGCGTGCAGCTTTCCCGGCTTGCGTCGTTGGCGCCCTCGGCGGGAGCGGATCGCGGAATGCCCTTCACCAGAGGGATCAGGGCCTGACTATCGTGCAGATTCGCTCCCGAGATTCCGACGGGCAGGGGCAGACCGGACCGCTCGGTGATCAAGTGGATCTTCGAGCCGTACTTGCCCCTGTCCACAGGATTCGGACCTGTCAGGTCCCTCCTTTTCAGAGCCCGCATGTTTACCGCGTCAATCGCGCGGCGGGATCAGTCCAACTCGCCATGAGAGCCGAGTTCGTCCAGCACCAGGCGGTGGAGCTTGGCCCACACCCCGGCCTTCGCCCACTCGGCAAATCGCCGGTGAGCGGTCGCTCCCGACGGCCCGAACGAGGCTGACGGCAACTGCTGCCACGTACAGCCTGACATAGCCACGAACGCGATCGCCGCCAGCACCTCCCGGTCGCCATGCCGGCGTCGGCCACCACCCTGAGGCCGCGATGGCGCCTCCGGCACCACCCGCTGGAACAGCTCCCACAACTCATCCGGCACCAGCCGCTCAACGATCCCCACCACACCCCACAGCCTACTCAGGCCACCAAATGAGATGACGTCTATCTGATCTTTTCGTAAGTTCGGTGGGTGTGGTGGCCGTGTGAGTGGGAGGCTGTCGGGGTGGCTTATCGACCTTCTGCCTCTGTGGCTGGTTCCTCGCTTCCTGCTTTGTCGCGGCCTCAGTTGGCGGAGGCTCGGCGTGTTCGTGCGGTCGAGTTGTTCGAGGAGGGTGTCTCGAATGCGGAGATCGCGCGGGTGGTGGGTGTGTGTGCGGAGAGTGTGCGGCGTTGGCGTCGGGTGTGGGAGGAAGGGGGTGCTTCGGCCCTGCGGCGGCGTGCGGCCACCGGTCGCCCACCCAAGCTCGACGACGCCCAGGTCGAGACCGTCCGGGCCGCTCTGGAGCAAGGCGCTCAAGCCCATGGCTTCGAAGCCGATCTGTGGACCCTGGAGCGAGTCGGCGAGGTCGTTGCCAGGGTGACAGGGGTGGTGTTGTCGAGGGCGTCTGTGTGGCGGCTGCTGACCGGCAGGCTCGGATGGAGTCTGCAGCGGCCCGAGCGGCGGGTGGTTGAGCGGGACGAGTCGGAGATCGCCCGTTGGATCGCGCACGAGTGGCCGCGCATCAAAAAGGGGCCGTGAACACACGTGCCTGGACCGTGTTCCTCGACGAATCAGGCGTCTCTCTGCTCCCTCAGATCCGCCGCAGCTACTCGCCCCGAGGCCGGACCCCGCTGTTGCGGCATCGATTGAACTGGAAGCGCGCCTCGATGGCCGGGGCCTTGGGCTACCACTCCACCGACCCCGATCGAGGCGCCCGCCTGTGCTTCCACCTCAAGGCCAGGCAGCTACGACACCGTCGGGCTCATCGAGGTCCTGGAGCAGATGAAGGTGTTCTACCGCGGCGAGCGAGTGGTCCTTGTGCGGGACGGCCTGTCCGCCCACTGGAGCCGGGCGATGCGTGCCTGGGTCGTCGAACAGGACTGGCTGACCCTGGAGCGATTACCCGCCTACGCACCCGAGCTCAACCCGGTGGAATGGCTGTGGTCCTCGCTCAAGAAGCGTGAACTCGCCACAACCTCGCCGGCGACCACCTCGCCAAGGTCGCCGACGCCACCGAAAAGGGCATCCACCGCATCAACAACAACCCCCAACTGCCATGGTCCTTCCTCGCCCACACCGGCCTGACCATCCGCCCACCACACCCACCGAACTTACGAAAAGATCAGGTAGTGGCGAGGAAGTGCAGGGCCGAGGTGGACAGATCGGCGCCGGTTAGACACGCACGCGAAAACTCTTGGCAGGGCGGCATGGACTCGACACTCACCCATCAATCAGGAGCTTCTCTGCAGCTGCGCACCGCCCGCTTCCTCAACGGCCACGCTCAGCAAACGAGTTGGAATACCCTCAGAATCTGCCTCATGGCCGGAAGGCTCGCCCTGCATCCCCTGGCACTTCCCATAGCTCGCTCATCGTCGAGGTTGTACGGCGGTGTCGCCTTCCAAGGGACAGCATCGGTTGGCGTCGTTCTTCCGGTTGATTGAGCCAGGCAGCACCCAGCCGTTGCGGCATCCTTCCGCCCGCCGCTGATGCGGCCATTCGGACGAACCCCCCGGACTTGAAGGGAGTTCCAAGGTTTGGCATGAGATTTGCTGGCATTGTGGGGATTCGGCACTCTCGCCACCTTTGAAGGGGACGGTAATATAAGTGACATTCAGCGCTGACATCGCCGCTCCGTCACCGCGAGACACCGTGAGTGAGGCGGTGACGACGCCGCCTGAGGCGAGCGCTTGGCGAGTCGCATGGTGGATGTGGCTCCTGGCGGGGGTGTTGTTTCTTGCTTACTCGGCCGTGTCGCTGCGCATGCACGCGCGGTTGCTGTCCAACAGCTATGATCTCGGCGTCTTTGAGCAGATCATGCGGTCATATGCAGGCGGGCAACTGCCTGTAGCTGAGCTATTGGGACCGGACTATCCGGCACTGGCGGATCACTTCCATCCCATTCTTGTTCTCCTGGCCCCCTTCTACTGGTTGTGGCCTTCTGCGGAGACGCTGCTTGTCGCCCAGGCTGTGCTCATCGCGGTAAGCGGTCTGCCTCTGATGGCATGGGCGCGCCGGGGGCTCGGTGACATGGCTGCCGTAGCTATCGGTGTCTGCTATGGCATTTCCTGGGGTATTGCCAGTGCTATTGGGTTTGACTTTCATGAGGTTGCCTTCGCCGCCCCTCTCCTTGCATGCTCGCTGGCCGCCCTAGGCTGTGGCAGGCTGCACGCCGCGGCATACTGGGCTCTTCCCCTCCTTCTCGTAAAGGAGGACCTGGGTCTTACAGTTGCTGCGGTCGGGGTAGTCGTCGCAATTCGCGGGAACCGCAAGCTTGGTGTCACCACCGCCTGCATCGGTTTGATCACCATTGCCGTGGTGCTCCTGGTGGTGCTCCCAGCGTTCAACCCTGCCGGGGCCTACGGTCGGTGGTACATGCTAGAGGGTACTGGCGGTGGCAGTGGGCCGATGGATCTCCTGAATAGGGGAACACTTGGGCTCATCATCCCGGAGGTCAAGGTAATCACGCTCATTGTCCTCCTGGCTCCCACTCTGTTTCTGGCGTTGCGATCACCACTGTTGTGGATTGCGCTGCCCACGATCCTGTGGCGCTTCTCCACGAATTACGCACCACACTGGGAAACCGACTATCACTACTCGCTCGTACTCATGCCCATTGTCTTCGCGGCATTCATCGAGGCACTGATTCGACGTCGTTCACGTGCTAGCAGTGTGCGCCGCTACCTTCTGGGCTCCGCTGCCGTAAGTCTGATTCTTCTTCCGCATTACCCCTTGTGGCAACTGTTCCAGCCTGCGACCTGGCACACCGAACCTCGTGTGGCGGCCGCCCACCGATTCATGAAGAAAATTCCCGATGACGCCACGGTCCACGCATCTACATACCTCGTGCCTCACCTCACGAACCGAACGAGGGTCAGCCTCTATGGTTGGCATACGAGCCGCCCAAACCCTGAATGGATCATGGTTGACACATGGGTGGCTCCAGCCCGGAGATGGCCGCTGAGCGCGGTGACGGAGCGCATCATGCTAGACCAGGCAATCAAGAAGCACGGATACCGAATGGTTGCCGAAGAATCCGGCTTTGTGCTCCTCAACCGCTGACGCCGATGACCCGCTTGCGCTGCGTCCCTCCCTTCCTGCGGTGCGCTGCAGCCCGCTTCGTCAGGCTCTTGTGCCCAGGAAAGACAGAAACTCTCCCTCAGGGAGAATTATATTCAGCTATGCACACACAGCCGTGCAGATGCTGAACGGATCTTCGTACCCAAAGGTTTTGCTGAGGGAATGTCAGAAATCCAGATTTCCGTCGTCGTGCCGTGCTTCAATGAGAGTGAAGTCATCGACGCCTTCCATAAGGTCCTGACTGCCACTCTGGAGGGAACAGGTGAGTCCTTCGAGATCTCTTACATCGATGACGGCAGCAATGACGCCACACTCGAACATCTGCGCAGGTTTGCAACGGCCTCTCAGCATGTGCGCTACACCTCTTTCAGTCGCAACTTTGGCAAGGAGGCCGCCTTGCTTGCTGGAATGCGCATGTCCAGAGGCGACAAGGTCGTCCTGATGGATGCGGACCTGCAGCACCCACCCGAACTGCTCCACCGCATGCTGAACCTGCACCAGCAAGGCTACGACCAGGTCATCGCCCAACGCGACCGCTCAGGCGAGGCAGCGCTGCGAACCGTGATGAGCCGGATCTACTACCAGCTCGTACGTCACTTTATGGATGTGCGAATCCTCGACGGCGCTGGCGACTTCCGTATGCTGTCCCGCCAAGCGGTCAACTCGCTCCTGCTGCTGCCGGAGAGTAACCGCTTCTCCAAAGGGCTGTTCTGCTGGATCGGCTTCGAAACGGTCAGTTTCACCTACCAGAACGCTCAACGAGCTGCCGGGCGTTCCAAGTGGGGCAGTCGACGACTGCTCGAATACGGCATCGACGGCTTGCTCTCATTCAACAGTCGCCCGTTGCGGTCGGCGATTCACGGAGGTCTCTGGCTGTTCCTGTCCGCCCTCATCTACGCGCTATGGATTGCCGCGCAAGTAATGTTGAACGGGGTCGACACCCCCGGGTACGCCACACTCCTCACTGCCATTGTCGCTGTCAGCGCTATCCAACTCGTCACCCTTGGAGTCATCGGCGAGTACGTGGGACGTATCTACCATGAGTCCAAGCGGCGGCCACACTACCTAGTACGTGAAACGGAAGACTCGGTCCACGGAAACCCGCCCCCCGCGTCCCGGCAGCC
>NZ_JBEXRZ010000331.1:0-5140 GCF_040613325.1 Streptomyces sp. NPDC006283
GAGACGAAGCAGCCCAGTGTCGTCTACCGGCGACACGCCTACGACTACGGTGTCTGCGGGTCCGGTCGGCTGGACGCAGACGTCAGGCAGCCTTGGGCGCGTTGACGTCGCTCGGGAGCGCCTTCTGCGCGACCTCGACGAGCGCGGCGAACGCGTTGGCGTCGTTCACGGCGAGCTCGGCCAGGATCTTGCGGTCCACCTCGATGTTGGCGGCCTTCAGACCCTGGATGAGGCGGTTGTACGTCATGCCGTTCTGGCGGGCAGCGGCGTTGATGCGCTGGATCCACAGCTGACGGAAGTCGCCCTTGCGCTTCTTGCGGTCGTTGTAGTTGTAGACCAGGGAGTGGGTGACCTGCTCCTTGGCCTTGCGGTACAGGCGCGAACGCTGACCGCGGTAACCGCTGGCCTGCTCGAGGATCGCCCGGCGCTTCTTGTGGGCGTTGACTGCCCGCTTGACGCGTGCCACTTGTTAACTCCTTGTAGCGGGGCCGTGGTTGGACTCACACGGCCCGGAAACGAATTGGTCCCGGTCTCGGCGTGTGTCCCCCGTCAGGAGGACACGCACGTCACTTGCCGAGAAGCTTCTTGATGGTCTTCGAGTCGCCCGGGGCCATCTCGGCGTTGCCGGTCAGGCGGCGCGTCAGCTTGGACGGCTTGTGCTCGAGCAGGTGGCGCTTGCCGGCGCGCTCACGGAGCACCTTGCCGGAGCCGGTGATCTTGAAGCGCTTCTTGGCACCGCTGTGCGTCTTGTTCTTCGGCATCGCGCCGTTATCTCCTCGTCAGTGGCGCTCCCCCGGTGCGGGCACCGGACAGCGGGAGCGTCAGATCTTGATTGTGGGTTCCGGGCAGGACCCGGGGCCGCCTGGCCGGCAGCCCCCTTGGGTCACGCCTCGGAGGATGTGTCGGCCGGAGCGTCGGAGCCCTGGTCCTGATCCTGCGAGCCCTGGCGCTCCGCCTTGCGTGCGGCCTGGGCCTCACGCGCCTCGGCCATCGCCTCGGTCTTCTTCTTGTGCGGACCAAGAACCATGATCATGTTCCGGCCGTCCTGCTTCGGGTTCGACTCGATGAAGCCGAGGTCCTCTACGTCTGCGGCGAGACGCTGCAGCAGACGGAAGCCAAGCTCGGGGCGGGACTGCTCACGACCACGGAACATGATCGTGATCTTGACCTTGTCACCCTGCTTGAGGAACCGGACGACGTGACCCTTCTTGGTGTCGTAGTCGTGCGGGTCGATCTTCGGCCGGAGCTTCATCTCCTTGATGACCGTGTGCGCCTGGTTCTTGCGCGCCTCACGGGCCTTCATGGCCGACTCGTACTTGAACTTCCCGTAGTCCATGAGCTTGCACACGGGCGGACGGGCGTTCGCCGCCACCTCGACGAGGTCGAGGTCGTACTCCTGAGCAAGCTCAAGGGCCTTGGCAAGCGGAACAATCCCGACCTGCTCGCCGCTGGGACCGACAAGTCGCACTTCGGGAACGCGAATCCGGTCGTTGATGCGGGGCTCGGCGCTGATGGATCCTCCTAAGTAGCACCACACGGATGTCTGGCAGACAGCCGCGCATTACGTCTGTTTTCTCGGACCAACCGCACGGAGAACGTCAAAAAGCCCCGGACGGGACACAGGCGGCAGCTCCTCGAATACCGGAGCACCGCCGCGGTCAACCGCGGGGCGCACATCGGGCGACTTCCATCGTCCGTACGGAACGATGGGCGCCGCCTGACCGGTGACCCGCCGCCCGTCAAGGCGGCCAGGTGGGAGATCGGAGCCTCCACTTGTGGGCTGAGCACGTAGGTGTACAGCCGGTCGTCACACAAGGTTAGCAGCTCCGGAGGGCCGGGGCTAACCGGTGGCCGGGGCGGGTGCTGGAGCGGCGGGGCCATATCGTGTGTGGCATGAGTGACGCGACCACCCCCAGCTCCCCCGGCGACTCCCCCGACAGCGGATCGCCCGACTTCGACGCCATGACCCGCGACATCGCCGAGGTCCCCGCCGTCGAGGTGATCGTCACGGTCGCGGTGAACCTGATGAGCGCGGCTGCCGTCAAACTCGGCCTCACCGAGGACGCCGAGGACCACAAGGACCTGGACGAGGCCCGCAAGCTGGTCCACGCCCTGGCCGGGCTGCTGGACGCGAGCACGACCGAGATCAGCTCGTTCCACGCGGCGCCCCTGCGCGATGGTCTGAAGTCGCTGCAACTGGCGTTCCGTGAGGCGTCGCTGGTTCCGGACGAGCCGGGCCAGGGCCCCGGCGAGAAGTACACCGGCCCGGTCTACGGCTGATCCCGCAGCGTCAGTCGGCTGCCTTTACGTGAAGGGGCTCGCCGGGAGGCGTGGTCCCGGCCGGCAGGAATGCCAGGTCGAGACCCCGCACCAGGCGGGCCCTCAGTACGTCGTCGGCCGCCAGGGCCTGCGCGACACGGCGACCGGCTTCTGAGGGGGCCTCGTCCGCGGCGAGCACCAGCGCGAGCGTTCCGTCCGAGTCCCGACCCGCGCCGAGGTGGGCACGCAGCACCGCGGGCTCCGCGGCGACCACGGCATGTACCGCCTCGATGACCGCGGGGTCGGCGAGCGGGTCGGTGCTGGTGCGGCCCTCGGCGAGAGCGAGCAGCGCGGGGCCGGTCAGCTGGTAGGGGACGGGCCCGGCCAGATCGAGTACGACCGTGTCGGCCTTCTCGTGCGCGGCGGCCTGCAGGGCCTGGTGCAGAGGCACGGCGACGGGGCGTGCCTCCGGGTTCCAGCGGGCGAGCGACGCGATCGAGGTGAACGCGGGCAGGGCGCGGCGCGAGCCGGCCGTCAGCGTCGGCACGGCCATGTCGCTGGTCTTCTCGCGCCGCAGGCCGGTCTCCTCGTCCTCCTCGACCTCACCGAGCACGGCGACGACGGGGACCAGGAGCCGGGCGCCGCGGAGCGCCTCGAGCACCGGCTGCTCGGCGGTGCTGTCCTCGGACCAGGCGGCGAGTGCCGCCTCGAGAGCCGGGTCGGCTGTGCCGTCGTCGTCGGAGAAGCCGGAGTCGGGAATGTTCTTGAGGGCCACGCGACGAGCCTAACCGGCGGGCAGGTGCGGCCTGCCCTGGGGCGGGGTCAGCTGTGGCGCGTACGGCCGCCGCGCCAGAGGCCCACGGCCACCGCGAGCAGCAGCGCTCCGACGCCGCCCGCCGCCGCGGCGAGCCAGCCGCTCGGGCCGCCGGCCTCGTCGGCGGGTTTCGGGCCCGGCCCGAAGTACTCCTTGCGGTAGCCCGCCGTGGCCGCCTTCAGGTCGCCGGGGGTCAGTTCGGCTCCCGCGGTGATCGCCGCAGCCGGGTCGACGAAACCGTAGCCCTTGGAGTCGTCACGTCCGCCCTTGGGCGCGTCGCGGGCTGTGTCCATGAGGAGATTCTTGATCTGGGCGGGGGTCAGGCCGGGGTGGGCGGACCGCACCAGGGCGACCGCGCCGGACACGAAGGCGGCCGCGGCGCTGGTGCCCCAGCCGTCGTAGTAACGGCGGTCGGGGTCGGCGATGACGATGCCGACGCCTGGCGCGCTGACCGTGGCGTACCAGCGGCGCGTGGAGAACGAGGCGTGGGTGCCCCAGCGGTCGACGGCCGTCACCGCGATGACGCCGGGGTACGCGGCCGGGTACGAGATGCGGTCGCCCTTCTCGCCGCCGTTGCCTGCGGAGGCGACGACGACGGCACCCTTGGAAAGGGCGTACTGGACGGCCGCGTCCTCGCCCGCCTCGGGGTGGGCCGACTCGCTGTCGTCGCCGAGCGAGAGGTTGATGACGTCGGCGCCATGGTCGGCAGCCCAGCGGATGCCCTGCGCGAGCGCGGTGCCACGGGTCTTCCGCGCCTTGTCACGGGCCTTGTCGCTGCCCTCGAGGATGACCCGCACGGGGAGGATCTTCGCCTCGGGCGCGATGCCGATGACGCCGGAGTCGCCGCCGGGACCGTGCCCGTGCGCCGCGACGATGCCGGCCATCGCCGTACCGTGCCGTGCCCAGGCCCGGTCGCCGCGTTCCGCTCCGAAGCCTATGAAGTCCTTGCCGGGCAGGACGGAGCCTTCGAGATCGGGGTGCTGGTCGTCGACACCCGTGTCGAGCACGGCGACGGTGATGCCCTTGCCCTTCGTGGTCTGCCAGGCCCGCTCCGTGTGCATCGCGTCCAGACCCCACTGCTGGGCCCGTATCTCATCGGCGTGGGCAGGGGTGGCGGGCAGCAGCGCGAAAGCCGCGGCGGCGAGCATGGCGACCAGACGGCGGCCGTTGCGTCTCATCGGGACTTCTCCGCGCCCTGGGGGCCGACGGCGCTGCGCAGACCCTGCTCGATGCGTTCAGCGATACCGATGGCCTCGTGGCCGAGCCCGGCCTGGGCCGGAGCGCTCGTCGCGCCCTTGACCTTGGCTTCGTCCGCGGGTTGCGGGTCGGCGACGGTACGGCCGTCGGCGAAGCCGGAGACGGCGTAGACGACCACCGGAGCCTCGGTCACGACCTTGATCGTCCAGCTGGCGCGCTGGTCGCTGCCGAATCCGGCGGCGACGGTCCCCTGGGCCGGGAGTGCGCGCGGCATCAGGTCCGTACGCTCGCCGAGCGACTCGGTCGTGAACCGGTTGTGCAGCGCGAGCATCCCCTTCTGGTCCGCCTCCGTGAAGACGAGGCCGACGGTGGTGACGCTGCTGGCCGTCGTGTCGGTGTACGTGGCGCGGAGCACTCGGGTGCAACCCACCGGCTCCAGCGCCTTGGCGAGCAGCGGGTCGAGCGCGGCGGCGCAGCCGCTGTCGGGAGCGACCGCGATGCGTGTCCAGACCCGGTCGGCACCGCCGGGACCTGCGCCGTCCCCCTTGAGAGTGCGGGGGAAGAGGGTGTCCACCGGGACGCTGTGCCACACCGAGCGCACCTCGGCGTACGTGGTGCTGTCGGCTGTGTCGGCGCTGGAGTCACCGGTCAGCCATGTCCCGGTGACCGCGCCGCCGATGAGCCCGAGCCCGAGCACGACGGCGGCGACGGCACCGACGGTGCGTACGGGGTGCCGGGCGGGTACGGGGCGCAGCCGGGTCGTCAGCTCGGCCGGGCTCTCCGGCGGAATCCACATCTGCGCGGGCGGCCGCGGCGCACCGGGGCGGCGGGTGGGCCGTCGCCGGGCAGAACCCTTATCGCTGCGCCGAC
>NZ_JBEXRZ010000332.1:0-5136 GCF_040613325.1 Streptomyces sp. NPDC006283
CGAGCTTCAATCGCTCCTCGCCACCTGGGCCGGCGCCTGCCCCACCTGCCACCGCGACATACCCGCATCCATACCGACCTGACCAAGCCCTACTAGTACTGCGACCGGAAACGCCTGCCGGTTCGCGGCGTTCGGCACGGCCCTCGCCGCGTTGGCCAGGTGTGCGTGAGCGCGGCCCTCCGCCTTGCGATACACCCGCCCCGGACGCCGCGAGCAGTCGGCATGCGTCTCCGGTCACAGCATTAGGACAGGCGCAGGGTGCCGATTCCGGTGCCCGTGGTGTAGCGGGCCTCGGCGACCCCGTGTGCGGCTAGAGCGTCCTGGCAGCGCGGACACGGCAGGGCGAGCATCGGGGTCCCGGCCCGGCTCAGACGCGCGACATAGATGATTGCGCCATGCGGTGTGTTTCTGCGGCGCAGGACAGCCTCTTCGGCGTGGAACGTGGCGTGCTTGAAATCGATCTTGGCGCAGTTGCGGTAGCGATTGCATGCGTGCCCTAGTATGCGGCCTCCTTTGACCAGGACGGCCCCGACCCGGTAGCGGCATCGGGAACGCGCGGCCTGTTTGAGCGCGAGGTTGAGATACGGCAGCACAGGCCTTCCAGTCGGAGATAGAGACAAGAGCGGAGGCGGACCGCGTGGTGGGCGAGGTGGGATTCGAACCCACAGACCCCTTGAGGGGCGGCGGTTTTTAAGACCGCTGCGTTTGCCTGATTTCGCCACTCGCCCTGCAACGGCCTTGCAGGCAGCCGGGTCAGGAGGTGGATCACCTTCCAGTGCCTGCCTGACCTGAGCACTGGATCCACGGCCGACGCTTGCGAGGTCCGTGAGTTACCCGGAAGGAGTCGGTGCTGTGGCCACCACGCTCCACGGCAGCCCTCGCCCGTCGAACAGCAGGTCACTACTGGCCGTCGTGCATACTCCGACGTACGAGCGGACCGAGAGACGACCGGATTTCTCCAAGCCAATCGGTCCACCCAACTGTTTCTCTCCGGTATGGATCACTGTTACCTCCCATCAGTCGCCACATAGTGAGGGCATGGCGCAAACAAGGTAAATAGGATGAATCAGTCGAGGCCTGAGCAATTGCTACTCGGGAGGAGTTGCCGCACCAAGAAGTTGCACCTCGCCCTTACTTGATCGACTTCACCCCTGCCCGCAAATAATGATTAATTTCAAAATGCGGAGGCTCTTGAGTGATCGCTACTCAGAATCGAATATCAATTCTTCCGGGGCGGGGCACGCTCTTACGTTTCCTGTCCTACCGAAAGGGAGGCGCCATGGACGCCTAGGCCGCTTCGTTCAGATCATCTGATCGTTATCGTTAGTTTGGGTGTGTCGTTGACTGACGTGTAATGGGCGCGGATCGAGCCGGTACTCCCTGATCACGGCCGAAGCGGGGTGGCCGGTGGCGGGACCACCGCGAGGTGATCGATGCGATCACCTGGAAGTTCCAGACCGGATCGCAGTGGGTCCACCTGCCCGAGAACTCCGGTTGGAGGGGTGTCTCCGGCTGCGGATGTGGGCCGTCGACGGCACCTGGGAGCGGGGGTTCACGCGCTGATGGCCCAGGCGGACGCCGACGAGGACCTGAACTGGGCGGTCTCCTCCACGATCGTGCGCGCCAGGCAGATCCTCGTACTGGCGGGCCGCGCCTACCAGGGCGCCGGCACCACCTTCCGGACGCCGTTCTACCACCACCATGAACAGCCACAGCAGTACCAGCAGTTCAACCGCGACCACGCCCCACTACGAGCCCCCGGCGAACACGCCTTCGCCCAACTCAAAACCTGGCGGCTTCTACGGCGAGCCCACTGCTCCACCCGCCGCATCAACCGCACCGTCCAAGCCATCCACACCCTCCTGACCTGCGACTACGAAGGATGAAAGTTCAGTGGGGGTTTGCCGGACGGCGGCAGGATTGGGCATTCCGTTCGATCAGCCGACCCCGCCGTGGCCCTGCAGCGCATGTACGTCGACACCAGCCCGTTCAGCCCGGCGCACCTGAGCCTCAACGCCGAGGCCCTTTTCGACCTCAGGAGCCGTCCGTGACGACCACGCAGGACCCCGCCGTCGCAGCCGAGAAGTGCACCGCCGACTTCCGGCGCAACCCGCACCCGGTCTACGCCGCCCTCCGGGACACGGCGCCCGTCTGCCCGATGAAGCCGCCGCACGGCGTCGAAACGTACCTGATCACACGGTACGAGGACGCCCGGGCCGCACTGTCCGACCCCCGGCTGAGCAAGGACATGTACGGGGGCATGGACGCCTACCGGAGAATCTTCGGCGACTCGTCGGTCTCGCTGGACGACAACATGCTCAACGCCGACGCGCCCAAACACACCCGGCTGCGCAAACTCGTCAACTCCGAGTTCACCCCGCGCCGCGTCGAGGCGCTGCGGCCGAAGATCCAGGACATCGTCGACCGGCTGCTCGACGCGTGCCCCACCGGCGAAGCGCTGGACCTGCTGCCCGCGTTCGCGTTCCCGCTGCCGATCACCGTGATCTGCGAACTGCTCGGCGTACCGCCCGAGGAGCGGACCCACATGCAGCACCTGTCCACCACGGTGGCGCAGACGGGCTTCAGCAAGGAGTCCAAGCAGGCGCAGCAGAAGGCGGAGGAGGACCTGCACGCCTACTTCACCGATCTCATCGCGCGCAAGCACGAGCACCCCGGCGAGGACCTGCTCAGCGCGCTCACCGAGGCCCAGGGCAAGGACGGCGGCCTCACGGAGAACGAGCTGGTCTCGACGGCGTTCCTGCTGATGTTCGCGGGCCACAAGACGACCGCGTACCTCATCGGCAACGCCGTGTACCACTTCCTGGCCAATCCCGCACAGCTGCGCGCCGTGCAGGAGGACCCGGAGCTGGTCGGCCCCGCGGTGGAGGAGCTGGTGCGGTACGACGGCTCGGTGGAGAGCGCGACGTTCCGGTACGCGACCGAGGACGTGGAGATCGGCGGCACCCGGATCCCCAAGGGCGCCCTGGTGCAGATCGCGCTGCTTTCGGCGAACCGCGACCCGCTGAAGTTCGACGCCCCGGACGAGTTCGACGTGCGGCGGCCCGGAAACGCGCAGAGCGCCCATCTGGGGTTCGGCCACGGCAGCCACTACTGCCTGGGCGCACCGCTGGCGCGGCTGGAGATGCAGCTGGCCCTCACCAGCCTGTTCAGCCGGTTCCCCGGGATCGCTCTGGCCGCTCCTGAGGCCGGGCCGAAGTGGATGGAGGTCCCCTTCCCGGCCTTCCGCGGCCTCGCGGAACTGCCGGTCGTGCTCGCCCCGCAGAAGTGACCGCCGGCAGCCGGCACGCGTCCGGGCCCGTCTCCCCGCTCAGCGGGGAGACGGGCCCGGGCCGTTTCACCTCTGGGGCGACGGCTGGGGCGAGGGCCGGGGAGTCGCCCGCGGCGCCGTGACCGGCAGGTTGAACACGTGCTCGGGGGTCACGATGCGGGTGATCGCCTGACCGAAGAGGGTGCTGGGCTCCGTCTGGCCGTGCAGGATGTCCGTGTTGAGGAGCACCACCAACGTCGCCTGCGATTCGGGGAGATAGAGGGTCAGGGCCTCGTAGCCGGGCAGTGAGCCGTTGTGGCCGATCCAGCCCTGGACGTCGAAGATGCCCAGGCCGTAGCCGGCGCCCGGAATCGTCGTGGGGAGGGTCTTGAGGCGCTGCGCCTGCGTCTCGGGGGACAGCAGGGTGCCGGTGGCGAGCGTACGGGCCCAACTGCGCAGGTCCCGCAGGTCGGAGATCATCGCCCCGGCCGCCCAGCCCCAGGAGGGATTCCAGTTCGTGCTGTTCTCGACCTTGCCGGACGCCGTCTGGTCGGTGTAGCCCTGGGCGTGCGGGCTGGGGAACTCGGCGCCGGTCGGGAAGACGGTGTGGCTCAGCCGGGCCGGCTTCAGGACCCTCTGCTCGATGAACTCGTTCAGCGGCATACCGCCGGCCTTCTCCACCACCAGACCCAGCAGGATCAGGTTGGTGTTGCTGTAGTCGAACTTCTCACCCGGCTGGAACTGCACCGGATGCTTGAAGGAGTAGTCCAGCAACTCCTGTGGGGTGAAGGGGCGTTGCGGGTCGGACGTCAGTGCCTTGAAGAAGCCCTCGTCCATGGTGTAGTTGAACAGCCCGCTGCGCATGTCCGCCAGGTCGCGCAGGGTGATCCGGTCCCCGTTGGGGACGTTGTCGATGTACTTCGCGATCGGATCGTCCAGACCCACCTTGCCCTCGTCGACCAGTTCGAGCAGGGCGGTCACCGTGAACGTCTTGGTCGTGCTGCCGATCCGCATGTACAGGTCTGTCTCCATGGGGGCGCCGGTGGCCTTGTCGGCGACGCCGAAGGTCCGCACGTAGCTGCCCTTGCCGGGGGCCGACAAGGAGACGATCACACCGGGCACCTTCGTCTCGCGCAGGACCTGCTGGATGGCGGTGTCCAGACGCCTGGCGACGGCCGGGCCCAGTTCGGGGAAGTCGGTTTCGCTGGAGGACGAGGCGGAGAGGGGCGGCCCCGGGGCCGGTGCGACGCCGTACGCGGTCCCTGTGGACGCCGGCACGGCCAGCATCGTGGCCGCGGCCAGTCCCACACACGCCCTGCGCCAACACATCTGCGAATACCTCACGGCAGACCTCCTGCCAGCCGAGGGCGTCCGGACGAGTGCATCCGGACCAGGACATCACTCCTCTCCCACCACGCTAGGCCCGCCGGGGCACCCCCGCATGGCGGCGCGAACCGGCCCCGGCCAGGCCCCGTCCGGCAGTTCCCAGGCGTACGGCCCGCCCCGGGCCGGGATGCCGCCTTGGGCGACGGCCGGTCCGGCCGAACCAGCCCGGACCCAACCCCACGGCCCTCAGGACGGACCTCGCGCCCGGCCCGACCCGGGAACTGGGTGCGCGTCCCGGCGAGTTGACGATGGCCCGCGACGGGCCCCTCTGCCCACCGGCCCCTGGCACGCCACCGCCCGCGGGGCACCTCGCACCACGTCGCCGGCGCCCCGCCGCCACCGGCCGTCGATGCCCACCGGCACGACAGATAAGACAGGCAGATAGGTACTTACCGTATGTTTCCGGCATCGTGCTCCATGCTGGTCCTGCCGCGTCAAGCCCCACCCGGGGCGCCGCCCCTCGCCCGGTGCGGGATGCGCGC
>NZ_JBEXRZ010000333.1:0-4960 GCF_040613325.1 Streptomyces sp. NPDC006283
AAATGCCTGCCTCTCCACGGTCAGACCCCCGCCCTGCGGATACCTCATCCAACCGGCTTACCTCGACGATCACCAACCGTCAGCCCCTACGACAACACGACTTCAACGTCAGTAATCACGCACGAGGTCGTTAGTTCAAGGCGGTCACATAGACCGGACCGTTGCGGCCTGGGAGGCGCCGCTGGCGACGGCGAGCACGAGGTTCCACACACTCCGTCCCGCCATCAGGATGACCGTCTGTGCAGGTGAAGGCCGCGGCACTGTTTGAAGACCGCGCCAGCCCCGGGGCCCCGAGTCCGTGTGTCACGACGGGCGACGAGGAGGAACCCGAAGATCGCGTTAGCGCCGGAGCCTGCCAGGCGGAGAGACTGGCGTGCGCGGGCGATGCGATGTCCTGCCCACTGGCAGTGCCAGGCGGACGCAGGTGCTCCGACCATTCGCCGGGCCCGCCGGGTTGAAGGCCGTCACTCGCGCAGCGAGGGCGCGTCGGCGCTGGCTAACGCTCTGGCCCCCGGTCTCCCCGGCTGACGGACCCGGCCGCGCTTGCGGTGGGTCCGGCCGCCGTCGCCGAGCCGACGCAGCGACGGCGCCCGGCCGCCCTTGTCCAGGACCGCGCCCAGGATGTGACCGCCGGCTCCGGTGATCAGCTCCCACACCCGGTCCAAGTCGTCCCGACGAACCTCGTTCGGGTCGCAGACCACCACAACACCGGCCGCCTGTTTGGCGACGGCCAGCCCCTCCGCATGTGTGAGCAGCGGCCCAGTGACGACTACGACATGGTCGTACGGACCGGACGGAGCGTCCAACAGCTGGGCGAACCGCGGCGAGGTCAAGGCACGCGCCGGGTTGGGCACTTGCTGCCCGGGCAGGAGATCGAAACGCCCATCGACGCCGACGTCCACCGCAAGCCGCTCGCCCTCCGTCCAGCTGTCCGGCACCGGCCGCCTGTGCCCGGGAGATAGCGGAAGCTGCAGGACGAGCCCCGGCGGGCCTAGATTCGCCTCCACCAGCAGGATGTTATTGCCGATCTCGGCGAAGGCCCCGGCGAGGTTGACCGCCGCCGAGACCGCGCCCGCGCTCTCCCGTGGAGAGACAATCAGTAGGCTGCCGCCCCCCGCGAGATGCTGGTCGTGCACTAGCCGGAAGGCGATCGTGCGGTACGCCTCGGCACGGTTGCCCTGGCTGGACCGGCCGACCTCCAGTATCTGTCCGCCGCCCTTCCGGCGCGGCAGGACGCCGAGCACCGGCGCCCGCAGATGGTTCTGCACATCCGCCGCCGACCGGACCCGCGGCTCCAGCACCGAACGGACCCATGCCGCCAGGATGCCCAGGGTCAGACCGGCCACCGCACCCGTGAGGAGCAGCATGCCCAGACCGGGGCTGGACTGCAAGGCGGGCGGATCGCCTCTGCTGACGACGTCGCCGGGCGTGGTGTCGAGGGACTTCAGACTGGAGATCCGCCCCTGCAGATCCGCGATCTCCACCACCAGGTTCCTGCGCTCGGACTGGTAGGTGGACCGCTCCGAAGCGTCGCTCTCGCCCGCGATCCGCCGGTCCAGGGAATCACGCTGCTTCAACAGCGGCTTGAGCTCGGTGCCGAGCCTGCCAACGGTCGTGTTGATCCGCTGGGTTGCCGCGGCCTGCCGGTAATCGAGGTACGCACCCACGAAGGCGTTGACGAGCACGGCCGCTCGGTCCGCCGAGTCCGCGCTGTACTCGAATATCAGTGTCTGGGTCTCGGGAGGGTTGCTCACCCGCAGATCCCGCTGGAGGGTGGCCAGCGCGGTCCCGTCATCGAGGGCCTTGGCAGCACCCGCCGCCACCGACGCGCTCTGTGCGATCTGCCGCTCGGTGCCCATGCTGATCTGCTTGTCCGCCGAGACCCCACTGGCCTCGAAGGGCGCGGTGCGGATCGCGTGCACCACGACCTCGCCGGTCGCCGTGTACGTGGCGCCCCCCAGCACCGACACCGCAGCGCCGCCGAGCAGGCCCAGGAACAGACTGAGCACGAGGAAGGCACGGTAGCGAAAGAGTCGGCGCAACTGATCGCGGATCTGGTCCGGCTCCCCTGCGAGCTCGTTGAAGACATTCACGTACGTGCTCCTCCTGTGGATAATGCTGAAGACGCCGCATACGGCGGCGTATACCCGGGTTCCTGCGCCGGCGGCAGCGCCGTACGCCCGGGCTTACGGGTGATCAGTAGCGGGATGCACACCAACAGGGCGAGCGGGCCCACCATCGCCATCAGACTGCCGCGCAGCAACACGAGTTGGTAAAAGCCGAAGGCCGGCACCAGCAGCGCCGCGAGCGTGCCCGGACGCCCCCGCAACCGGTACCGGAGATCATCGATGCGCCGTCCGACCGCACCGATCAGACCGAAGACGCCGAGCACCGACGGGAAGCCAGCCCACATATATGACTCGATCCACAGCGGCGCGGCGAGGTTGTCGAAGGTGTACCCCGCGTGCCGGGCAAGCAGTATTCCTGTATCTTCCGGCTTACCGGGCCAGGTGGCGCGGGGCACGAAGAACAGCGGCGGGCCTAGTGCGGCGGACGGCGTGAAGCCATGGGTACGGACGTAGTCGACCCCCGCCACCATCTGTTGGAAGCCGTCGTAGTCGCCGTTCGACGTGAACTGTTCGGCGAGCGATACGACGTGAACCGGTTCCCGCTTGTCGTAGCGGAAGTAGTCGCTATACGGGAAGACCACCAGCACGACGAACGCCACGCCCGCGGCGCCGAACCGGAAAGCCCGTGGCCCGCGCAGCCAGGAAGTGCCGAAGACCAGTGCCAACAGGACCGTACCGGCCCAGAACCGCGGCTGGCTGATGGGGTTGTTGACCACCACGTTCACCGCGATCAGTAGTGGCAGCAGGAGCCAGCGCAGTCCGCGCAGGGTTCGCTCGCCGGCCGTGAACCGCGGTACGTGCACCAGCCCCACCAGGGCCCAGAACGCCGGCACCGACAGGGCCCACGCCGCTATCGCCCGGTTCACTGAAGCCTGCGCCGCCGCCTCGTTGGCCGCCTGTCGACTGGCGAAGAACGCCGGCAGCCCGCCCTGACCGGGGATCAGCACGACGGCCAGTAGCAGCGCTGCGCCGCCTAACAGCAGCACCCGTCCCGGCGATAGCTGCCGCGCAAGGATCGGTTCGAGGACCGAGGAGGCTCGGGACGCGCGCCACGAGGCTAGCGCCGAACCCGTGCTGTAGGCCACAAGTCCTGTCTCTACCAGGAGCGTTGTTGTAAAGGACGTCTCCGCGTCAACCACGAACCCGTGCGGATACGTATCCGTCGCGAGCATGGCCAGCGGCGCGAGCCCCAGCCACACGTACGAGAAGAGCCAGAAGCCGAAGGCGATCACCGGGGCCCGGACGCCTGTCATTACCCGGGCCAGCGCGGTGCCGGTATGCACCACGACCACGCACTGTACGGCGAGTGCCGCGCCGAGGCGGGCGTCCAGCGACTGCAGTACCGTCAGTGGCAGCAACACCACCAGTACCAGCCCCCAGCAGCACAGCGCGGCGATGCCGCGCACCGGCCTGTCGGTTCCTGTACTTTCGGGCACGATCATCCCAACTTCTCCATTCCCTACCTGTATCAGAAATCTAATTGATTCGAACGGTAGGGCGAACTTTCGGATCTATCGGGACATAATCGTAATCAATCAGGGATCGGCATAAATCACCACTAGCTTCTGCGATGACCGCACGTCCAGAGCCTGGCTTCCACATTCAGCGGGGTGGGGTCTAGGTTGGGGATCGATGCTGGTAAGTGTGTTGCGGCTAGCTTGATCTTTAACCTGCGCGACGTTGACGAGGGGTTGTTGACTGCTTCGTCCGTCGTTTGCCCGCCCGGTTTGCGGACTACGTGTACGTCATAGCGGGGAGTGGCCAGGTGTTTTGGCGACCGGATGGCCGCCTG
Organism: Streptomyces sp. NPDC006283; assembly: GCF_040613325.1. NCBI lineage: Bacteria > Bacillati > Actinomycetota > Actinomycetes > Kitasatosporales > Streptomycetaceae > Streptomyces > Streptomyces sp. NPDC006283. The sequence goes on from NZ_JBEXRZ010000333.1 coordinate 3,922, forward strand.
GGCGAAGGAGCCGGAAATCGCGGCGTACTCGGGCGAGTGACCTGTCGGACGGGCGCGGCCTCTCCCACGGCCGTCGCAGGTCGCCCGCCAGCGGGCGGGCCAGACTAGTTGGGTGAACACGGCGAGGATCAGCCAGATCCATATCTGCCTCAACGCCCAGGGACCTCGCCCGTTCTACCCCAAGGATGCTATGTCGTGTCAAGCTGCTTAAACAAGATCCAACGGTGCTCCGTAAGTTGTTGGGCAGCCCGGGAAGGCAGGGTGTGGCTTATCGGTGCCTGCCTTCAGTGGCTCCCCAGGAGTGGCCGCCCGGCCCTCCGGGGCGGGCACCCTGGCTGCTGATGAGATGTGCGCTTCGGTCGCTGATTTCGGAGATGGCACCGGGGTGTTCCTCGGGCGCTGGACGACTCAACGGCTTGACTTCGTCATTGAGACTCCGGCCGGGGTGGCCAAGACATGCACTTTCATCCCGTGGCGGCGGTGCTTCATAGAGTAGTACGGCTCATCCGCCGCGATGCGTCGGTGGCGATCAGGGTGCCGCCAAGAATGGCGAACCCCTCTGGCGGCAGTTCGCGCAGAACCTCATGCAGGCTCGGCGCGCGTTCGGCGACGAGCATCGCACTATACGGGACCAACAGGGCTCCTGTGTCGAGGCATTGGCGAGTGAGATCACCAGCCGCAACGACCAGGAGCCCTGCCGCATTACCGGCACCGACCGCCAACCGTTATCACCCTCGAACCATAGGATGAGAAAGGTTCAGTGACATCAGCCACACGGACATTCGACACTTACGCTGCTGAATAGTAGATGACACCTGGACGCATAACGACATTTATCCGTCTTGACGCAGGCATGACGGCATGGTTTTGGCGGCATTCGGTCCGTTCGTTACTTCGCCCATTCGGCGTGCAAGCAAGGGTTCCTGGCGAAGCATCAGAGCATTCCGGTACCCCCGGGGGCGGGACAAGCACGCCTGTGCGCCCACTTCAAGAGTACATCAACCCTACGAAACAAGGTAGTATTGATGCTCGTTTGCCC
>NZ_JBEXRZ010000334.1:0-4882 GCF_040613325.1 Streptomyces sp. NPDC006283
GAGAACCCGCCTCATGGCGCTCGCCGGCCCAAGGCGGCGCCCGCCTTCGCCTGCGCCCTCCTCCGTCTCCGTTTCCGTTTCCGTTTCTCCTTGTGCCTGCCGGCCGGCGTGCTCGGTTCCGGGTGCGCCGGTGCGGGATGGGCGTGACCGGTGGCGGCGTGCGGGAGTTGGCCGGTGCGGGGCGGGGCGGGATGGGTCTGTGCTGGTCCGGCCAGGGGCGGGGCTGCGGAATACCGCAACCCACTTACAAACCGCGTAAGCGGTTTGTTAATCTGGGGTGTCGTCCCGTGGGCGGTGGGGTGCGGGGCGGCGTTGTGCTGCCGTCTGCCCGCCGGGTGCCGGACGGGGCGGAAGTGCGCGCCGTGTGTGCGGTGTCCCTGGGAGCGAGGAGAGTGGCTGATGGTCAAGCAGGAGCGTGCGGCCCGCACGCGGCAGGCGCTGGTGCGGGCCGCGGCCGAGGTGTTCGCGCGGGAGGGGTTCGCGCCCGCTTCGCTGGCCGCCATCAGTGCCCGGGCCGGGGTCAGCAACGGTGCGCTGCACTTCCACTTCGAGAACAAGAACGCGCTGGCCCGGGCGGTGGAGCGGGAGGCGGCGGCGGTCTTGGCGAAGATCACCGCCGTGCCGGACGACGCGCCGGGCGGGGTGCTGCAGGTGCTGGTGGACGCCACTCATGCGCTGATGGGTGCGCTCGCCGACGATCCGGTGGTGCGGGCGGGGTTCGACCTGGGTGCGGACGCCTCGCGGCAGGGCGGGCCGTGCCTGCGGGGGGTGTGGCGGGGCTGGGTGGAGGAGATGCTGCAGCGTGCCGAGCAGGAGGGGCAGCTGGCCGAGGGCGTCTCCTCGCACGGCGCGGCGCCCGCCGTGGTGGCGGCCACCGTGGGTTTCGAGGTGCTGGGCGCCGCGGACCGCGAGTGGCTGTCCGCGCCCAAGATCACCGGCTTCTGGGAGCTGATGCTGCCCCGGCTGGCCCCCGGCCGGCCCCTGGCCCCCGCCGGCCCCCACACCACCCCACCATAAACAGACCTCAACCGCTGTTTCTCGGCCGCCCGGCACCCCGGCCCGCCCGCCCCGCCCGCCCCGGCCCGCACTGCCGGTGACCTCCCCGTTTCCCCGGCTCCGGCCCCATCCGCCCGTCCCGGGCGCCTGCGGCGTACGCGCCCCGGCCACCAGAAACAGCGCAAGCGGTCTGGTATTGACAAACCGTCCGCCCTGTTTTTTACTCGGTGGTGTCCGGGTCTGCGCGGGCCGGGAGGAACCGGCCGCGGGCCGCTCGATCAGATGCGCATCAAACAGGGGAGACGGCGTGGATATCGATGTGCTGGGGGCGTTGGCCGTGAGGGAGAACGGGGTGTCGGTGACGCCCACGGCGCCCAAACCGCGCCAGGTGCTGGCCCTGCTGGCGCTGCACGCCGACCGGGTGGTTCCGGTGGCGTCGTTGATGGAGGAGCTGTGGGGGCAGCGGCCGCCGCGCAGTGCACGCACCACGCTGCAGACCTACGTCCTGCAGCTGCGGGAGCTGATCTCGGCGGCGCTGGTCCACGACGCGCCGGGCGCGGCGCCGCGCAGCGCCAAGGACGTGCTGGTCACCTCGCCGGGCGGCTATCTGCTCAACACCTCGGGCGGCGCCAGCGACGTGCGCGAGTTCGAGCTGCTGGCCGGCCGCGGCTACCGGGCGATGGACGCCGGCGACTTCACCGGCGCGGCCCGCCAGCTGCGCGAGGCGCTGGCCCTGTGGACCGGTTCGGCCCTGGCCGACGTGCACGCCGGGGTGCAGCTGGAGATGCACCAGCGGCGCCTGGAGGAGACCCGGCTGTGCGCGCTCGACCAGCGCATCGAGGCCGACCTGCGCCTGGGCCGGCACCGCGAACTGCTGGGCGAGCTGACCGTCCTGGTCAGCCGCTACCGCACCCACGAGAACCTGCACGGCCAGTTCATGCTCGCCCTGCACCGCTCCGGACGGCGCAGCGAGGCCCTGGAGGTCTACCAGCGGCTGCGCGGCGCCCTGGTGCGCGAACTGGGCCTGGAGCCCTCGGCAGGCCTGCGCCGGCTGCAGCGCTCGATCCTGATGGCCCACCCCGAACCGCAGCTGGAAGCCCCCCGCGCCGGCGGCGAGCGCCTGAGCCGGGTCGGCTGAGCGCCGCCGCCGGCCGCCGGCACCGCACAGGGGAGAGGCAGGAGAAGCCACCATGCAGGCCAGATCGGAACGCACCCGCCGCGCACTGGTGCACGCGGGCGCCCAGATGTTCGACCGGCACGGCTACGCCAGCGCCACGCTGGGCCAGATCGCCGGCGCCGCCGGCATGACAAAAGGGGCGCTGTACTTCCACTTCGCCTCCAAGGACGGACTGGCCGACGCCGTCCAAGAACGCGGCCGGCAACTGCTGTGCGACTTCGTCCAGCACCAGTGGGAAGCCGGCGCCGCCCCCCTGCAGGCACTGATCGACCTCACCCACTGGCTGGCCCGCGCCCTGCACGAGGACCCCGTCATCCGCGCCGGCCTGCGCATCACCAACGAATGCGCCGGACGCCGCCCCGCCGCCACCGACTTCCACCAGGCATGGATCACCGAGGTACTGCGCCTGCACGGCCAGGCCCGCGCCGCCGGCGACCTGCGCACCGGCGACGGCACCGACGACGGCCAGACCCTCCTGCTCGCCGCCGTCTGCGGCATCGGCGTCCTGGCCGCCACCGGCATGCCCCGCCCCGAACTCGCCCACCGCATCCAGGCCCTGTGGCAGCCCCTGCTGCCCGCCCTCGTCCCACCCGGCCACACCACCCGCTACCGCACCCACCCACCCGCCCCCGCCCACAGCGAAACCACCCACCCCGCCCACGCCGCCTGACCCCGCCCCGCCGGCGCGGCGGCACCGCCCAGGGCCAGGGCAAGAGGCCCCTTCACCGCCTTCCCCTTCACCGCCTCCCGTTTCACCGCCTCCCGCCCGGCACCCGGCCGCCCCCAAGGGAGGCCGGCACCGCGACAGAAACGGCCCTGCCCCGCGCCGCTGCCCACGCGCAGGACGATGCGCACGCCCGCCCGGACAGGGGCACGCCCCCCCCGCACCCGAGATCCCGAGATCCCCGAGATCCCCGCGGCTCGAGGTGTTCGAGGTGGTGCTCGAGATGAACGCGGGCCGGGCGTAGGGCCGCCCCCCCGGGTGCGGCCGGCTCGGCCGGCAGGTCTGCGCCGCCGACGCTGCCGGCAGCCAGCTCCGCGCCGCCGACGGGCATGCAGACCGGCCCCGGGCAGACCGGCCCCGGCGGGCCGGGAAGCTCCCCCAACCGCCGGGGGCCGGCACACAGGGCGCACACCACGGCGAACCGGCGGACAGCGGGGCGAGCAGCACGGCCCGGACGGATCCGATGGCCTCGCGCGGACTCGGCCAGGCCGCCGGATGCCGGATGCCGGTGGGGCGCGTCCTCGAACCCGCCGATGCGCGGACAGCTCACGGACACGGGGGCGAACCAGTCGGCAACAGCCGCCCCAGAGCCCCCTTTTCCGACCTGCCCCCTTTGCCTCCTCGCCGCGCACGATCCGCGGACCAGGCGAGCAGCCGGCCACCGGCCCGGCGGGGGACGGCGGGTGAGCCCCACGCCGGCACGCGGCACGACAGCCCCGGGCAAGGACACCGGCCGGCCGACCCGCCGGTCCGGCAACCAGGCACCCCCCGCCCCGAGGTGACGTCACGCCAGAACAGGTAGACGGGCGGCGCTGTGCGGCCCGGCAGCCGCACCCCCTGGCAGCCGGCCGCCCGCCCCGCGGCACAGGCGAACGCGCCCCGTGCCTGCGCCCGCCCGTCGCCGAGCACCGCGCCACCCGCCCGCGCACCGTGCCTGCCCCGGTCGCGTACCGCGACCGCGAGGGCCTGCGCCCGCCTGCCCGGGCCGGACGGTGCTGGGCCGGTGGTGGCCGGCTGGGGCGGGTTGCGAGGGAAGGTCGACCGGTTCTCGAGCGGGGGGCGGTGGGCTGGGCGCACCGGCCCGCCCACCGGGCGGGGGCGCACGGGGCAACCACCGGCGTGCCGCCCCGCCGTCCGACAAGCCCTTACGGAGGCATCCATGACCGATACGCCCGAGCGCAACGAGGCCCAGCAGGAGGCCAAGCGCCGTTTCCGGCAGGCGCTGGAGCGCAAGGAGCACGCCTCCTTGGCCAAGGCCGCCCAGGAGGAGGGCCGCATGAAGGCCCGCGCCGCCGGCGGCCCGGCCGCCCACAAGAGGTTCCACCGGCGCAGGACCGGCTGACCGCCACCCCTCCACCGGCCCTGTGCCACCGCCCTGTCGGGCCGGGCCTGTGGCACCACCCCTGCTTCCAGCAGCCCCCTGTCCGCCGGGCACCGGACGCCGGCGCCGCCGGCCCGGTGCCCGGCGGCGTACCCGAGCGGTCCTGGCACCGCGGGAAGGAACGACATGCCCCAGGCCGAACCCCCCCTGCACACCGTGCTGCGCATCGAACGCGGAGCGGCCAGCGCGGAAGAACTCGCCGCCGTCACCGCGACCCTGCTCACCTGCCTCGCCGCCGGGTCCGCCGGTGCGCGGCCGAAGCCGGATGCGGCGCGCAGCCGAGCGCTGTGGCGCCGGGAGCCGGCCGGCGCCTTCCGCGCCCCGCACAGCTGGCGGTGACCCGCCGCACACACGTTTCAGGGCGCGGACCGGCCATCCCCACCCCCAACCAGCAAAAACCGCCCACGCGGTTTGTTAATGTGTGGGGGTGGCCGGTCCGGTCACGCCCCCGGTGTCGTACGAGAGGAAGGCAAGGGTCGTGGTGATGGTGAACAGCATCCCCCGTGTCGGCGAGCCGACCGACGCCCGGGGGCGGGTGGCCGAGCTGCAGGCGCTGCGCGAGCAGGCGGTGCGCGGGCCCAGTGAGAAGGCGACGAAGGCGCAG
>NZ_JBEXRZ010000335.1:0-4842 GCF_040613325.1 Streptomyces sp. NPDC006283
GCACAGGCATGGCTCCACGAAGTGGTCACCACCGGTCACGCCAACTACGCCGAGGCCCACCGCGCGGTCCTGCGAGGCTGGGGAGCCGCCTGATGAGCACGCCCACCCCCAAGCCGTCGCCCTCGGCTACGCCACCTGCGAGTGAGGTTCCTGATGAGTCGCCGCCCCAGGGCCGTGAACCTGCGCCTTCTTCAGGCACCTCACCCGAGCCGGATTACAAACCGACACCGCCTGCGACCGAGTGGGACGGCCGTCCGAGCGACAAGCGCCGCAAGTGGGAACGCGAACAGCTCAAGCCGGCCGCGCCGAGCGCCAATGGCGGGTTCGACATCAAGACCGGGCACGTCTATTACACGTCGGCACTCATCCGTGACGAACAGTTCAACTTCCACAAGGCAGCGACACACCTGGTCGATTCCATAGGTGGCTGGGGTCAGACCCAGGTCGCAGGTCGAGGCCACGGCGCGGACGCTTTCGCCGACGCGTACGCGGACGTGGCGGAACGTTGCCTGAGGCTTTGGTCGAAATGCATCGACAGTATCGGCGGCGTCGCGGTCGGTCTCACCGAGACGGCGAACAACTACTTGAGGGCCGACTGGGCCTCCCGCCAGGCCAATCGCCGCCACCAAATCGAGGCGCCTCCTCTCCGACCGCCACCCATCGGAGTGGGGAAGGTCACCTACGGGCCCGCTTCGTCGATCAAATGGACCGGCACTGGAGACGACAGTGGTCCCTTGCTGGCATGGGCGGGTAACGGCCCTGACTGGCTGGCAGAACAGATCGATGAGGCCATCGAGCACGTGCTGAGACTGGGCAAGACGGTCGAAGTCACCCCTGGCCCATGGACCGACGACCTCCGCGCCATCGGAGACGCCTGGGAATTGGCAGGAAAGGATGCGAAGAAATGTGCCGGCAACTTCATCGCCACCATTTCTTACCTCACAGACAGCAGCAACAGCGAGTGGCAGGGTGCGATGAATGCATTCTGCCAGTCGATATGGGGAACGACGGCATGGGGCCAGAACCGCTACGAGGACGGCGCCACGGTGCCCAGGGGCTCCTCCGATGGCAGGGAGTGGCGAACCAATCCCAGGGTGTCACCGGGAACCCGTCGGCCAATCATCGAGATTCTCGAGAAGACCGGAACTGGAATCCGTGATGCATTCCATGGCGCGGCCAATGCTGCGGACAAGTCGAAGGCGACAACTTCGCGGCTCGCGAAGGAGGCCGCCGACGCCACCCTCAAGGACCTGACCATCGGTCTGGACCTCGGGGAACTGACTCGGCTCGGCGCAACCCTGGCGTTCGGCGAGATCACGGCGACCTTCGCCTCACACATGGACAAGGCGGGCGCCGACGCCGCAGTGGACGCGCAGCATGCTGCTTTCCACAGTGCGGCCGCCGAGATACGAGCGCTCCTCCCGGAACTGGACGAGGCGCTCTTGAGCGCGCCGACCTTCGAGGCGGAGGAGGCCCGAGCCCACGCGTTCGGGGCCCGCGCCCTCGACGAGTTCAGACCACGGCACCGATGGACCCAGCCCGGCCATACCGATCTCGGTATCTATCAGATCGACCTGGCGTCCACAGAGTGGCTGGAGAACTCGCACACGGCAGCTCGTCATGTCGGGCTCACGGACGAGCAGCTCGCCCAGCGCCTGCGTGACGACCTCAAGAAGGGCCCACGACCGGGGTCGAACTGGCCGTACGGTCAGCCATTCCCCGCGTTCGCTTCCACTTTCTCCGACATGGACACGGCGCAGCGGGTGACGCAGTACAACATCGACGAGCATGCCGGTGAAATCAGGGATTGGATCGACTCTGATCCACCTCCGGAGAAGGGTGATTCGCAAGAATTCATTTCCGAAAGCACGCCGTACGGAGAAAACGGTAGAAGCATCGACCGCCAACACATGAAGAGGGAACCGGAATCGGACAGAGAAGCCATGGAGTTCCCGGCACAGAAGGCAGTGGGCACGTACGGTGTCAAGACGAAGATCGTCTACAATGAGGATTTGGATCCACCCTTCGTTGTCATGACATCGATGCCGGTCGTAGGTGCAAGGTCGTAGGTCAAAAAGGAACGGAAGCAACTGCATGCCGAGTCGTCAGGAATTCTTCCAGTATTTCCAGCTAGCGGGTGCCAGACTCCTTCTTGCACCGGTCAGGGGCGGCATCCCTGCCGACCCCGAACGTTGGAAGCCTGCACTCGCAGCCCAGATTCGCGGCCTTTGGACGTCCAGCCAGGAGAACGGCAGGCACCTCCACGAGATCGCAGCCGAACTTCGCTCCGCGGCCGACCTCTTCGAAGCATCCGGTTCTGCGACGCCAGCGCACGCGCTGAAGAACATCCCTCGGGCGATCCCGGTGGGCCGTACTCCCGCAGTGTTGCGTGAGATCGCTGCACACGTCGATGAGTGGAACTCTTCACCGAAAGGCGACGTCGCGATGACGACGAAGGAACTCAGTCTGCGCTTCCCCCGCCTCATCCCTATACTGTCCATCTACTTCGGTCAGGACGGTTCCGCGATCTCCGACGAAATGAGCGGATCAACGATCGAAGACGGCATTCAGATGTGGATCGACCAGGTCCACCCAAGGTGCCCCTGGGTCCTCCCCGGCGTAGCCGGGGAATGCTACGAGGCGCTGGCTCTCTTCCATGACGAAGACACCCTCGACCGCTTCTTCGCCCAAGAGCACGGCGGGGGTTCGGGAGAGCCGGATTTCGTGGAGATGCTGCCACTGCTGGCCCAGACCTGCATCGACCACATGAAGGCCCACCACCCACCCGTATGGGAGAGGCGATAGGTACCACCACCCATGCGAACCCGAACCGCCACCAACCCCGACCGGGAGACCGCCCAGTGGGCCACCCGGCAGGTCGTCACGGCCAGCAAGCCATCCACCGGTGGCTCGCCCAGTCGACCCGTCAGCGCCTGACCCTCGAGGCTGCCTGGCGTCCCGCGCGGAGCCGGTCAGCTCGTTGACGGTGTGTGAGTGATTGGTGTGGGAGACGCCGACGTGGTCGACCGCGGCGCCTGGGGGACCTTCCGCGACCCCGGCGCGCCCGGCTTCCAGCGCGGTTTCGCGGAGGTCGCCCCGGCGAGCCAGGCGGCCGACCGGCAGTCCGCCCGGGGCAGAGCGGACTGTGGTGCTCCGGTGTGCGGTGTGTGGGGTGCCGCTCCTGGGCCGCCACCGTCCGCGGGGCCTGCCGCCTCGGCCAAGTCCGCATCGGTGGGGCTCCGGCTGCTCCTCGGGAGCGCGAGCGCGCACCGTGGTGGCGATGGTCTCCACGGGCTCCGGGTTCTCCGCGGCGACGTCGAGGTCCTGGCTGAGCCGGCTGACCAGACCGTGCGCCTGGACGGCGTGTGCCGGGACGGCGTGGCCGCCGGTGAACCAGTGCTCGATGCTCACCGAAACGCGATATCGCGGAGATCGTGCGCCCGCTCCAGGAGGAAGGCCTCGTCATCGCCCCGGGCTCAACGCATGCTCGCCAGAACCTGCCAGAGGCGGCCGTACACCCCGCGTGGTGCCGTCCGACCCCCGACGAGGCCTGGAGGGAGCCCCCCGGGGTCGATACCCTCGCGCTGATCGGACCGGCCGATCGGAACAGGACAGCGAGGTGACACGGCACATGTTCACCACCCGGCCGACACTCCAGGGCACCTTCGGAATGGTGTCGTCGACGCACTGGCTCGCCTCCCAGTCCGCGATGGCCGTACTCGAACGGGGCGGCAACGCGTACGACGCCGCCGTCGCCGCCGGATTCGTGCTCCATGTCGTCGAGCCGCATCTGTGCGGGCCCGCCGGAGAGGTCCCGGTCATCGTCGCACCGGCCGGACGCGAGGTGCGGGTGCTGTGCGGGCAGGGTGTCGCGCCCGCCGGGGCGACCATCGCCCACTACCGCTCACTCGGCCTCGAACTCGTTCCGGGAACCGGCCCGTTGGCGGCCGCCGTGCCCGGCGCGTTCGACGCCTGGATGCTCCTGCTGCGCGACTACGGCACCCGGTCCCTCGCCGAAGTGCTCGCTCACGCCATCGGATACGCCGAGGACGGACACCCGCCCGTCGAGCGGATCGGCCAGACCGTGGAAACCGTGCGTGAACTCTTCGAGACCGAGTGGACCTCGTCCGCCGACGTGTACCTGCCCGGCGGCCGGGCCCCCGCAGCGGGCGAACTGCTGCGCAACCCGGCCCTCGCCGCCACCTGGCGACGGCTGATCGCCGAGGCGGAGGCCGCCGCGTCCGACCGGGTCGGGCAGATCGAGGCCGCCCGCGAGGTGTGGCGGAGCGGCTTCATAGCGGAGGCTCTCGTCCGCCAGTCGAGGCGCCCGACCATGGACACCAGCGGTACACGCCACACCGGCACCCTCACGGCAAAGGACCTGGCCGGCTGGTCCGCCGGGTACGAGGCACCGGCGACGTACGACTGGAACGGCTGGACCCTGTGCAAGGCCGGCGGATGGAGCCAGGGGCCGGTGTTCCTGCAGCAGCTCGCCCTGCTGCCGCCGGAGCTGCCCGCCTACGGCTCGGCCGAGTACGTCCATCTGCTGATCGAGGGCTGCAAACTCGCCATGGCGGACCGGGAGGCCTGGTACGGCGACGCGGCGGAGGTCCCGGTCGAGGACCTGCTGTCGAAGCCGTACAACGCCGCCCGCCGCGGGCTCGTCGGCGAGAAGGCCTCGTACGAGCTGCGGCCGGGCAGCCCCGGCGGCCGGACGCCCGTCCTCAGTCCCCGCGCCACCGACGTCCTCGCGCGGCGTACCGAGGAACTGCTGCGGGCCGCGCTGGGCGTGCCGGACCGGATCCCGTACGCCCGCAAGCGCGCGGCGCGGGCCGCCCTGCC
>NZ_JBEXRZ010000336.1:0-4823 GCF_040613325.1 Streptomyces sp. NPDC006283
CCGGGCCGGCTACTACGACGGCATCGGCGCCGCCCGTGACGTCATCCAGAACCACCTGCTCCAGCTGCTCGCCCTCACCGCCATGGAGGAGCCCGCCTCCTTCGACGCGGACGCACTCGCGGCGGAGAAGACCAAGGTGCTGGGCGCGGTGAAGCTGCCCAAGGACCTTGCGAAGGACACCGTCCGCGCGCAGTACACGGCGGGCTGGCAGGGCGGCGAGAAGGCCGTCGGCTACCTGCAGGAAGACGGCATCGACCCGAAGTCGAAGACCGACACCTACGCCGCGATCAAGCTGGAGATAGACAACCGCCGCTGGGCGGGCGTCCCCTTCTATCTCCGCACCGGCAAGCGGCTGGGCCGCCGGGTCACCGAGATCGCGGTCGTCTTCCAGCGCGCGCCGCACTCGCCGTTCGACTCCACCGCCACCGAGGAGCTCGGGCACAACGCGCTGGTCATCCGCGTGCAGCCGGACGAGGGCGTGACCATGCGGTTCGGCTCCAAGGTGCCCGGCACCTCGATGGAGGTCCGGGACGTCTCGATGGACTTCGCCTACGGCGAGTCGTTCACGGAGTCCAGCCCGGAGGCCTACGAGCGCCTCATCCTCGATGTGCTGCTCGGCGACTCCAACCTCTTCCCGCGTGTGGAGGAGGTCGAGCTGTCCTGGAAGATCCTCGACCCGATAGAGGACTTCTGGGACGCCAACGGCAAGCCGGCGCAGTACCCGGCCGGCACCTGGGGGCCGGACGAGGCGGACGAAATGCTCGCACGAGACGGACGGAGCTGGCGTCGGCCATGAAGATCGACCTTACGGACACCACGGCCAGCAAGATCAACAAGGCGCTGGTGCAGGGCCGCCGCGCGGTCGGCACCCCGGCCGTCGGCATGGTCCTCACCCTGGTCATCGTGACCGATGAGGAGAACGCCTACGACGCGCTCAAGGCCGCCAACGAGGCGTCCCGCGAGCACCCCTCGCGCACCCTCGTGGTCATCAAGCGGGTCTCGCGCTCGCCGCGTGACCGGGCCAAGGCCCGGCTCGACGCCGAGGTGCGGGTCGGCGCGGACGCGGGGACCGGCGAGACGGTCGTCCTGCGGCTGTACGGCGAGGTCACGGACCACGCCCAGTCGGTGGTGCTCCCGCTGCTGCTGCCCGACGCGCCCGTCGTCGTCTGGTGGCCGGTCAACGCGCCGACCGACCCGGCACAGGACCCGCTCGGCTCGCTGGCCCAGCGCCGGGTGACCGACACGTACGCCGCAGAGCAGCCGGTGCGTGAGCTGACGGCCCGCGCACAGGCGTACACCCCCGGCGACACCGACCTGTCGTGGACCCGGATCACACCGTGGCGTTCGATGCTCGCCGCGGCTCTGGACCAGGTCACCTGCGAGGTCACCTCCGTCGAGGTGGAGGGCGAGGAGTTCAATCCGAGCTGTGAACTGCTGGCGATGTGGCTCGCGGACCGGCTGAACGTACCGGTGAAGCGGTCGTCGTCGTCCGGCCCCGGTCTGACGTCCGTACGGATGGATTCCAGCAGCGGCCCCATCGTGCTCGACCGCGCCGACGGGTCGCTCGCCACGCTCTCCATCCAGGGCCAGCCCGACCGCGCGGTGGCGCTCAAGCGCCGCGACACGGCCGAGCTGATCGCGGAGGAACTGCGCCGGCTCGACCCGGACGACACGTACGCGTCGGCGCTGCGGTACGGCGTGGAGCGGCTGGGCGGCGGCGCGACGTCGCGGACGCCCGCGCCCGCCGAGCAGCCGGCGGAGAACGCGGAGAAGAAGGCGGCGCCCGCCCCGGCGGCGAAGAAGGCCGCCCCGGCGAAGAAGGCGGCCGCGAAATGACCGGCGCCGCGCAGCTCGTGGTCCACCGCGACAAGGAACTGATGGCGCAGGCGGCCGCGGCCAGGCTGATCACGAAGATCGTGGACGCCCAGGCCGCCCGCGGCTGCGCGTCGGTCGTCCTCACCGGCGGCCGCAACGGCAACGGCCTGCTGGCCGCGCTCGGTGCGTCCCCGGCGCGGGACGCGATCGACTGGGCGCGGCTCGACCTGTGGTGGGGCGACGAGCGGTTCCTGCCCGAGGGCGACCCCGATCGCAACGTCACACAGGCACGTGAGGCGCTGCTCGACCGCGTGCCGGTGGACCCGTCGCGGGTGCACGCCATGCCCGCGTCGGACGGCGCGCACGGCTCCGACGTGGAGGCGGCAGCCGCCGCCTACGCGGAGGAGCTCGCCGCGGCGGCGGGCCCGGAGGACCACGGCCCCGTGCCGACGTTCGACGTGCTGATGCTGGGCGTCGGGCCCGACACGCATGTGGCGTCGCTCTTCCCCGAACTGCCGGCGGTCCGCGAGACGGAACGCACGGTGGTCGGGGTGCACGGCGCCCCCAAGCCGCCGCCGACCCGCATCTCGCTCACACTTCCGGCGATCCGCGCGGCACGTGAGGTGTGGCTGCTGGCGGCGGGCGAGGACAAGGCGGAGGCGGCGGAGATCGCGCTGTCCGGCGCGGGCGAGATCCAGGCCCCGGCAGCGGGAGCCTACGGGCGGGCGAGGACGCTGTGGCTGCTGGACGCGGCGGCGGCGTCGAAGCTGCCGCGCGACCTGTACCCGCCGGCGTCGGCGTAACCCGCTGAGGATGTGGCGACGGGCTGATTTCGCGGAGCGAAATTCAGCCCGTCGGGCGTTTGAGGACACCGCGCGGAGCGCGGTACGGGTCCGGGCGAAGCCCGGTTTCGAAAAGGGCCGTCGCCGTCCACTCCACCCCTGCTGGGGGTACCCCCCACGGCCGTCAGGCCGTAGGGGGAGATTGAGGCGCGGGGCTCGGGCCAGAGCCCGGCGGGCAAGCGTCAGCCCCGACGACCCGAGACACAGACGCCGCCAGGCGTCACCCGCGCTCCAGGAACGGGTCCAGGAGCCCCGGCACCGCCGTCGCCGCGAACGTCAGCCCTTCCCCCTCCGCGGCGTCGTGGACGCCGTATCCGCCCGCTCCCGCCGCCGTCGTCGCCGTCAGCGTGATCAGGCCGGCCCGGCGCTGGAAGAGCGACTGGCGGGCGGTCCAGCCGATCACCCCGGTGCGTTGGAGCGCCACCGTGCTGCGGCGCACCGTGCCCGAGCGGGTGAGAAGGTACGCGCCACAGATCCCGTGGCCCAGCGCCCGGTACGCGTCGAGGCCCAGCAGCACCGCCGCCGGGATGCCGAGCACCGCGCAGGCCACCGCGATCCACAGCAGGACGGGTGTGAGCAGCGCGCCGAGGAGCGCCAGGGCCGCGGTCGGGAGCAGGACGGCGCCCAGGGCCCACCGCAGCCGCCGGCCACGGGCGGCCGGCGGGTGGGCGGTCAGCAGTGACGTGTCGGTCGGGGCGTACGTCTCGCGGAGCACGTGGGCCGCGACCTCGTCGGCCAGCACCCGGGGCGCCACGGGCAGCAGCACGTTGATGTCGGCGTGCTTGTCCTTGTCGTCCTTGACCAGTCCGGTGGCGACCGCGTCCAGCCGCGCCGCGCCGAACAGGCGTACGCCCAACGGCTCGACGAGGTCGATGCCGCGCAGTCGGCGTTCCTCTATGGATATCGAGCGTGCGGTGAACAGACCGCGCCGCACCCGCAGGGTGCCGCCGGGCTCCCGCTCCATGACAGCAAGGCCATACACCCACGCGGCCCATCACCGATGACTTTGCCTCGTGGTGCCGTCCTACTGGATGAGGATGAAGTCCGAACAGCAGAGGACGTATGCACGCAGCACTCGTGACATTGACGATTGCCCCCGATCAGGCCTCGGCTGCCGCTGGCGCGCTGATGAACGACATCCTGCCCAAGATCCGTTCAGCTCCCGGCTTCATCACCGGCTACTGGCCCGAGCCGGCCGACGGCAGCGGCTTCTCAATGATGCTGTTCGACACCGAGGAACAAGCTCGCGAAGCGACTCCGCCAGCAAGCGGCTGGACGGCCTCCGGCGTCACCATCACCGCCGTCGAGATCCGCCGGGTTGCAGTCACAGCACCTTGACGCAGACCGGCACCTCGCCGACGAAAACGAACCTTGCCGACGGCCGCCCCGCCGGAACACCCTCCGGCGGGGCGTCGCCAGTCACAGCCCGTCGGCATCGCGAACGCCGCCTTCGTCGGCATTTTCACGCCGAGCAACAGCCCCGCCCGCTCCTCAGCGTTCTCCCGCCGGGTGCGCTCGGCGGTCGCCTCCTTGCGGAACTCGGCGGCGTCTGGGTCGGTGACGGTCTGCAGCAGCTCCAGGTAGCGCTCCAGCTCCGCCTTCAACCCCTCGGCCTTCTCCAGCACTGCCCCCTGCACAATCCCGGCAGCCCGGGCGGCGTCGGTGACGACCCGGCCGGACGTCTCCTCGGCGGGCGCGGCCTTCGTGCCGCCCGTGCCCTTCTGCCGCTTGGCCCGGTAGGCGCTCATCGCGTTGTGGTCGGGGTCGGAGCAGTACTTCGGCGCCCGGCCGGCGGTGCCGTAGGGTCGGCGACCCGGGCTCCTGCGTCCATGGATCAGGCCTCAGCGGGGTGCTCCCTCGTCGGTCGGGCGCGCGTAGCGCTGCTGCGGTTCTCGGGGGCCGGAAAGGACCGCGCTCGCGCGACCGCGCAGCGACGCCGTAGGCGTCCTTGGAGCGTCCCCGAGGTTCGTGGCACCCTCTGGGGCCCGGTCGTCGAGGGAGTGCACCGCGACCCGCACCAACCCCTGGACCCCACCGAGCCGGCGGCCGACGACGATCCCCCCTCGGAGAGAGGGCCCGCCGGAGGCATCTGGCTCATGCACCCGCCCCGCACGGCCTGACCGAACTCGTCGACGGCAGCCTCGCCCTCCTGCGCACCGGCTTCCC
>NZ_JBEXRZ010000337.1:0-4770 GCF_040613325.1 Streptomyces sp. NPDC006283
GAGGACCCGCCCGCAGCGGAGCGGCGAGCTGGCGGTGGCGACGTACAACGTGGAGAACCTGGACCCGTCCGACCCCCAGGAGAAGTTCGACGCGCGGCGATGGCGAGGAAGACGTACGTCATGCCGTCCGCCGCTTCCTTCCACACGTCCGTCAGGTCGCCGAAGTGCTGGAAGAAGACCTCGCCGAACGAGCCGCCGATGTCGCTGAGGATCATCGCGATACCGACCAGCTGGCCGAGGTACACGGCACCGATGCCGAGGACGGCGCTGATGACCGGCAGGACCGGGTTCCGGCCGCCGACCTTTGCTGCGGCGAAGCCGATGAGGAAGCCGACACCGATGGCCGCGTAGCCGATCTCGCGCTCTATCGAACCGGCGATGGCGCCGTACACGCCGGCGCTGACCAGGGCTGCGACGACGGCGGCGAGGATGCCGAGGCCGACGTTGTTGCGCACCGGCGCGGGCGGCGGGGCGGGCGCGTACTGCTCGCCGCCGGCGAACGGGTTGCCGGACGGCGGCGTGACGGGCTGGCTCATGGTGAATGTCCCCCTGGGAATCGAGCGCCTCGCACGAGCGTGCGGGCGGCGGTCCCGGAGACTAGCAGTCCGGTCGGACGGAGCGACATTCGGTTATGCGACCGTTGCACAGGCGGCGGCGGGCTCCTGAAAGTGACTCAGAGGCGGTGTGCCGCCCCGGCCGGCGTCGCTCCCCTTGTGTCGAGCAGGAGTTGGGCCTTGACCGCCAGGCCCTGGAGGTCGTACGTGCGGTGGTGCTGCACCAGCACCGTCAGGTCCGCGGCAGCGGCGGCCTCGTAGAGCGACTCGGCACGCGGGACCGGGACTTGGTCCACGCGCCAGTCGTGGATGTAGGGGTCGTGGTAGCTGACGGACGCGCCCAGGTCCGTCAGGCGGCGGGCGAGCTCGGTGGCCGGTGAGCCCTGGAGGTCGGCGAGGTCCGGCTTGTAGGTGACACCCAGGAGCAGCACGCGGGCGCCCCGGGCCGATTTGCCGTGCTCGTTGAGGAGGGTGGCGCAGCGCCGGACCACGTACTGGGGCATGCGTGCGTTGATCTCCTGGGCGAGGCCGACCATGCGCAGGGGGCGGTCGGGGGCGTGTCCGGGATCCATGGGGACGCCGTGGCCGCCGACCCCGGGGCCGGGGCGGAAGGCCTGGAAGCCGAAGGGCTTGGTCTCCGCGCAGCGGATGACGTCCCACAGGTCGACGCCCAGGTCGTGGCAGAGCACCGACATCTCGTTGACCAGGGCGATGTTGACGTGCCGGAAGTTCGTCTCCAGGACCTTGACGGTCTCGGCCTCGCGCAGTCCGCGCGCGCGGACCACCTTGTCGGTGAGGCGGGCGTAGAACGCGGCGGCGGATTCCGTGCAGGCGGGTGTGAGGCCGCCGATGACCTTGGGGGTGTTGGCGTACCCGTGCGTGCGGCGGCCGGGATCGGTGCGGCTGGGGGAGTACGCGAGGTGGAAGTCCCGGCCGGCGCGCAGACCGGAGCCCTCCTCGAGCAGCGGGCGCAGGAAGTCCTCGGTGGTGCCGGGCTCGACGGCCGACTCCAGCAGAACGGTGGTGTGGGGACGCAGGCGGGACGCGAGGGCCCGTGCGGCGTCGGCGAGCGGGGTCAGGTCCGGCGTGCCGTCAGCGCCGGGCGGGGTGGGGGCGCAGATGACCGCCGTGCGTACCCGGCCGAGCTCGGCAGGGTCGGTGACGGTGCGGAAACCGCCGGAGAGCATGCGCCGGATGTCGGCGGGTGTCACCCCCGCGGCGGGCTCCGCGAGCTGGCGCGGGTCGGGGTCGTAGCCGATGGTTTCGATGCCGGAGGCCACGGCGGCCTGGGCGAGCGGCAGACCGAGGTGTCCGAGTCCGATGACGGCGAGATCTGCGGGCATGGCGGTGGCCGTCCTTCCCATAGCCGAAGGGGACAGAGGACGCAAGCCCTGTGGGCGGAACGGGCAGGCGCAATGTCAGACTAGGCGTAAATATGAACGTTATGTCGCATTGTGGGCTTGTGGTCTACCGAGTGTTATCCACAGGCAGTGGCTGAAGTCGGCCAGTGCGGACAGAATCGACAGTGTGAGTTCGATGTTGTGAGACCGACCGCAGGGGACACACGGGGGCGACGGGAGGCAACAGTGAGGACAGCGACACTGGGACCCGAAGAGCGCGCGGAGGCGCTCGCCGGGATGGCCGAGCGTGAATTGGACGTGCTCGTGGTGGGCGCCGGCGTCGTCGGAGCGGGCACCGCGCTCGACGCGGCGACCCGTGGCCTGTCCACCGGCCTGGTCGAGGCGCGCGACTGGGCGTCGGGCACGTCGAGCAGGTCCAGCAAGCTCATCCACGGCGGACTGCGGTATCTGGAGATGCTCGACTTCGCCCTGGTCAGAGAGGCCCTCAAGGAGCGCGGACTGCTGCTGGAGCGGCTGGCCCCGCATCTGGTCAAGCCGGTGCCGTTCCTCTACCCGCTCCAGCACAAGGGCTGGGAGCGGTTGTACGCGGGCTCGGGCGTCGCGCTGTACGACGCGATGTCGGTGTCCTCCGGCCACGGGCGAGGGCTGCCCGTCCACCGCCACCTCTCGCGCCGGCGGGCGCTGCGGGTGGCGCCCGCGCTGAAGAAGGACGCCCTCATCGGCGCCCTGCAGTACTACGACGCCCAGATGGACGACGCCCGCTTTGTGACGACCCTGGTGCGCACGGCCGCGAGCTACGGGGCCCACGTCGCCAGCCGCGCCAGGGTGAACGGCTTTCTCCGGGAGGGCGAGAGGGTCGTCGGTGCCCGGGTGCTCGACGTCGAAGCAGGCGGTGAGTACGAGATCCGCGCCCGCCAGGTCGTCAACGCCACAGGAGTGTGGACCGACGACACCCAGGCGCTGATCGGGGAGCGCGGACAGTTCCATGTGCGCGCGTCCAAGGGCATCCACCTCGTGGTGCCCAAGGACCGCATCCACTCCACGACCGGGCTGATCCTGCGGACCGAGAAATCGGTGCTGTTCGTAATCCCCTGGGGCCGGCACTGGATCATCGGCACGACGGACACCGGCTGGGACCTCGACAAGGCGCACCCCGCCGCCTCCAGCGCCGACATCGACTACCTGCTGGAGCACGTCAATTCGGTGCTCGCCGTGCCGCTCACCCGGGACGACGTCCAGGGTGTGTACGCGGGTCTGAGGCCGCTGCTCGCCGGCGAGTCGGACGCGACGAGCAAGCTGTCGCGGGAGCACACGGTGGCGCACGTCGTGCCGGGGCTCGTGGTCGTGGCCGGCGGGAAATACACGACGTACCGCGTGATGGCGAAGGACGCTGTGGACACGGCAGTGCACGGCCTCGACCAGCGGGTGGCCGCGTGCGTCACGGAGGACGTCCCCCTGCTCGGTGCGGAGGGCTACCGCGCCCTGTGGAACGCCAGAGCAAGGATCGCGGCGCGCACGGGCCTTCATGTGGTGCGCGTCGAGCATCTGCTGAACCGCTACGGCGCGATGACCGAGGAACTGCTCGACCTCATCGCGGACGACCCGTCGCTCGGCGAACCGATCGGCGGCGCGGACGACTATCTGCGGGCCGAAATCGTCTACGCCGCGTCACACGAAGGTGCCCGTCACCTCGACGACGTGCTGACCCGACGCACCCGCATCTCGATCGAGACGTTCGACCGGGGGACGCGCAGCGCCCGGGAGTGCGCGGAGTTGATGGCTCCGGTGCTCGGCTGGGAGAAGGCCCAGATCGAGAAGGAGGTCGAGCACTACGAGAAGCGGGTGGAGGCGGAGCGTGAGTCGCAGCGGCAGCCGGACGACTTGACGGCGGACGCGGCGCGGCTGGGAGCACCTGAGATCGTGCCGCTCTGATCCCTCCCGCCCCTTGGCCTTCGGGCAGGTGCAGGTGCCCGGCTGCGTCGAACCCTGATGTGGCGCAAGCCGGGCCGAGGCGGGGGCCGTTGGCGGGAGCGGACACGCCTCCGACCAGTGCGGGGGTGGGCTTTACGACGAGTAGTGGCATGGTGGGTGCCACATCGGTGTGTGCCCGAGTGCTCCACAGGGTGGACCCGGGCGACATACCGGTCCCGGAGTGAGGGACAATGGGCGCTCTGCCAGGGCGGGTTACCGCATCGCGCGGAAAGCGGCAGGCGCGGGCGAAGATCAGGGATCGCAGAGGGGACGCATGTCGGAGGCTGAGCAGTCGCGGGAGCCCCAGCGGGGGGCCGGCTTCACCGGCGAGGGTGCGGGCTCTGCCGCGGGCGCGGCGGACTCGAAGTCCGCCGATGCCGACGTGGCCCCCGAGGCCGTGGGCGAGAACGCTCACGCCGGCGACGACAAGGACACCAAGAGCGCGGCCGGCGTGGACGCCGAAGCCGGTGACGCCACGGGCGGCCCCACGAAGACGCAGGACAGCGGCACAACGCCGCCCAACGGTGCGACCCAGGACGCGGCCGACTCCGAGGGCGCCGAGGCGTCGGCCGGGGCCGCGGCTTCGGCGGGGGCCGTTGGCCGGAAGTCCGCTGACGCCGCCGGGGGCGCGGATATCGCCGCGGACGCGAAGGCCGAAGGCCCGGCAGCGGCAGGCGTGAAGAGCGGTGGCGCCGGTGCCGCGCGCGAGACAGAGGCGGCCGCACCTGCAGAGAAGCCTGCGGCAGGCCCGGCAGGCACCGAGAGCGCGGCAGCCGCTGAGGGCGCATCTACTCCGGCACCGGCGAGCCGAGCCGCCCAGCAACTTCGACCCCGAGATCACGCCCGAGATGGACGCGATCGTGTTGAAGGCCCTGGTCAAGGAC
>NZ_JBEXRZ010000338.1:0-4746 GCF_040613325.1 Streptomyces sp. NPDC006283
GCACGAGCTGGACGGAGCCGGACGCGGCGTACGAAAAAGCGGTGTCGGCGTTCGTGGACGCGGGACCGGCGGGCCCGCCACAGCACTCGGTGGCACGGTTCGTCCATGAACTCGATCCGTACGTGCGGGCGAATGTGCTCGGTGCGACGCTGCTGCATCTGACGATGCCGGGAGTGCCGGACGTGTACCAGGGTTCCGAGCGGGAGTTCCTCGCCCTGGTCGACCCGGACAACCGGCGTCCGGTGGAGTTCGGCGCGCCTGCTTCCTCGGGGCCGGGCGCCGAGAAGGAGGCTTTGACCGCGGCGGCTCTCCGGCTGCGCCGGGCCGCGCCCGAACTGTTCGGGGCGTCGGCGACATACACCCCGCTCCTGCCGCACGGGCCGGCGGCGGACCACTGCGTCGCCTTCTGCCGCTCGGGCGAGGTGGTCACGGCGGTGACCCGCCTCTCGCTGCGACTGGCGCGGGCCGGCGGCTGGGCCGACACGGAACTGCCGTTGCCGGCAGGCCGCTGGACGGACCTGCTGGCACCGGAACGCGACTTCGCGTCCGGTCCGGTGCGCCTGGCAGACCTGTTCGCGGTCCGCCCGGTGGCACTGCTGAGGCGCCGGGGCACGGCGTAGCGCCACAGCGAGTCGCCCATGCCGCCCACTCGCGGGCCGAGGGCGTGAATGACCCCCGCTCCCGTGGCGGCCGGTGGCGGGCGGAGAAGCCGCTCAGCGTGCGGTGAGGCGGAAGGTCATGCTGCCGAAGCCGACCATGTCCCCGTCGTTGACGACGATCGAGCCGGTCACCCTGCGGCCGTTGACCGTGGTGCCGTTCGTCGAGCCGAGGTCGCGGAGCACCCACAGCCGGCCCTGGTGGCTCAGCTCGGCGTGCATACGGGAGACGGTGTCGTGGCTGAGCCGCAGGCCGTTGGCCGGGTCTCGGCCGATGCGGAGAGGATGGGGGCCCGGCTCGGGCAGGAGCAGCGGCGGCAGCTTCTCCGCCTGCCACGCCCTGCGCAGCCGGACCGAGAACGCGGAGATCCTGCCGACCACGCCGTACAGCCGGCGTGACCAGCGGCCTTCGTCGACCAGGTCCGCGGTGAGCGCTGCCAGCTCCTCGGAGCGGCGTGCGGCGAGGACCAGTTCCATCCGGTGCACAAAGGTCTCGTGCGACAGCTTTCCCTGGGCCGCACCCTCTCTGAGCACGTCGAGGACACGCTCGCGCTCGGCGTCGGACAGCCGCGCGGGATACGTGTTGGACTCGAAGGAGGACGTCACGTTCCAGATTGTCGGCCCGAAAGGGCCGGGGTGTCCAGATGGAGCGGCACCGGCGCCCGCCCTGACCTGCGCGGAAGCGGGGATTCCGCGCCATCGGGCCACGCTGGGCGGCCCGTTGTGCCCGCCGCTCGCCGAAACGGCCGTGGACGATCGGCCGTCCGGACGTCTACTGTGTGCCCGACGCCCGCGACGACGGAAGGAGGCGAGTGCCGTGTTCATCACACGTTTCCCGTGCTCCCGCCCCGTCCGCCCGGCGTTCGCAGTCTGACCGGGAGCGCATCACATCTTCTCTTCCCGGAGGACACCCCGTGACCGATCTGGTCATCCGCGCGCTCACTGAGGGCGACGCACAACTCTTCGACACCATGCCCGACCCGCTCGGTCTCGGCCGCGCACTCTCACGTACGACGCACCGCCCCGAGTGGAAGCGCGTCGCGCTGCGCGACGGGAGGGTCGTCGCCCGCGCCGCCTGGTGGGGCGGCCCCGACGACGAGGCTCCCGTCAACATCAACTGGTTCGACGTCGCCGAGGGCGAGGAGGAGGCGGGCGCCGAACTCCTGAGCACCTCTCCCTTCCAGGTCGAGTACGAGCTGATCCTGCCCGCGGGCTGGCGCGACGACCCCGCCGCCCTGTTGGCCGGTGAGGCGCGGATCAGGGCCGCGAAGGCGGCGGGCATGGAGGTGCTGGTCGAGCGTTACCAGTACCGGTGGACACCCGGGTGCGGGCTCCCGGAGCGACCGGGCCGACTGGTGTTCCGGCCGGAGGCGGACGACGCCGTCTTCTTCGAGGCCCTGAAGCGCATCCACTCCATGACGCTCGACGCCCACGCGTTGCGCGCCATCGCGCAGGACGGTCTGGACAAGGCGGCCCAGGAGGAGCTGGACTTCTTCAACTGGTGCCCGTCGCCGCGCGAATGGTGGCAGCTCGCCCACACGCCCGACGGTGAACTGGTCGGCCTCCACATCCCGGCGCACAACCCGTCGGGCCCGTGCGTCGGCTTCATCGGGGTCGTACCGGAGCAGCGCGGCCGCGGCTACGCGTACGACCTGCTGGCGGAGTGCACGCACTATCTCGCGGAGCGTGGCGCCGAGTTCATCGCGGGCGCCACCGACCAGGGGAACTTCCCCATGGCGGCGAACTTCGCCAAGGCCGGGCATCCGGTCGTCCAGGAACGGGTCCACTTCCTGCCCGCGTCGCAGGTCTGACGGCGCAGGGGCGCCCGGTGACCACCGGGCGTCCCTGTGATCGGCGGCTCCCGCTCGTGAAACGGGTCCGCGCCTGGAAGCCGCAGGTGTCGACATGGTTCGTGACCTCAATGGCCCAAGCGCCCCGCCTGGAGGGCACGGACTTGCCAGGATGGTCGGGACGGGTGTCAGGGCATCGAAGACGAGGGGACCTCCTGTGCTGCTGTTCGAGGTGTGGGCGCCGAACGCCGTGGAGCGGGTCGCGTTGTGGCTGGAGGGTGCGGAGCACCCGATGGAGCGGGCGCAGGGGCGGGACGGCTGGTGGTTCGCGGAAGCGCCCGCACAGGACGGCGCGCGGTACGGCTTCGCCCTGGACGGCGGCCCGGTGCGGCCCGACCCCCGCTCGCGCCGCCAGCCGGACGGCCCGGACGGCTTGAGTGCCGTCGTGGACCAGGACGCGTACGCGTGGCGGCGGGACTGGCCGGGCCGGGGGCTTCAGAGCGCCGTCCTGTACGAGCTGCACATCGGCACCTTCACGCCCGAAGGGACGCTCGACGCGGCCGCCGAACGGCTCGGCGACCTTGCCGAACTGGGCATCTCCCATGTGGAGCTGATGCCGCTGTGCTCCTTCCCCGGTGTGCACGGCTGGGGGTACGACGGTGTGTCCCCGTGGTCGGTGCACGAGCCGTACGGCGGTCCCGAGGCGCTGAAGCGCTTTGTCGACGCGGCGCACGGGCACGGCCTCGGCGTGGTGCTCGACGTGGTCCACAACCACCTCGGCCCGTCGGGCAACCATCTGCCCGCGTTCGGGCCGTACTTCACCGACACGCACCACACACCGTGGGGCTCGGCGGTCAATCTGGACGCCTCCGGTTCCGACGAGGTGCGCGGCTATCTGCTGGACAGCGCCCTTGCGTGGCTGCGGGACTACCGCCTCGACGGGCTGCGGCTGGACGCGGTGCACGCGCTGGCGGACAACCGGGCGCTGACGTATCTGGAAGAGCTGGCGTCAGCGGTCGACGCGCTCGCCGAAGACCTCGGACGTCCGCTGTTCCTCATCGCCGAGTCGGACACGTGCGACCCGCGGACGACGACGCCCCGCGCCCAGGGCGGTCTCGGCATCCACGCCCAGTGGAACGACGACTTCCACCATGCCCTGCACACCGCCCTGACGGGCGAGTCGCAGGGGTACTACACGGACTTCGCCCGGGCTCCGATGGCGGCCCTGGCCAAGACACTGACCCGTGTCTTCTTCCACGACGGCACCTACTCGGCTTTCCGCGGCCGCACCCACGGCCGGCCGATCGACGTGGTGAACACTCCGGCGCACCGTTTCCTCGGCTACGCGCAGACGCACGACCAGATCGGCAACAGGGCGATGGGCGACCGGCTCTCCGCCACTCTCTCCCCGGGGCTGCTGGCTTGCGCGGCGGTGCTCGTGCTCACCGGCCCGTTCACGCCGATGCTCTTCATGGGCGAGGAGTGGGGGGCCGGCACGCCCTGGCAGTACTTCACCGACCACACCGACCCGGAGCTCGCGGAGGCCGTACGGGCGGGCAGGCGGCGGGAGTTCGCCGAGCACGGCTGGTCCGAGGAACAGGTTCCCGACCCGCAGGACCCGGCCACCCGCGAGCGTTCCTGTCTGGACCGCTCGGAGCGGGAGCGGGAGCCGCACGCCGGGCTTCTGGCGTGGCATCGGGAGCTGATCGCCCTGCGCCGTGCCCTGCCGGATCTGTCGGACCCGGACCTGGCGGCGGTGAAGGTCGCCTTCGACGAGCAGGCACGCTGGCTGGCGTTCCGGCGCGGCGATCTGCGGGTGGCGGCCAACTTCGCCAAGGAGCCGGCCGAGATTCCGCTGGGCGGCGGCGGCCGGGTCGCCGCGGCATGGGGCGAGGTGCGGCCGCCGGACGCGGAGGGTCTGCTCCACCTGCCGCCGCAGAGCTGTGTGGTGCTCGCCGACTCGTGAACCCCGTGCCGTGCGACGCCCTCCGCCGGCGCCCCTGCGTGCCGTGCGACGCCCTCCGCCGGCGCCCCTGCGTGCCGTGCGACGCCCTCCGCCGGCGCCGCTGCGTGCCGTTCGGCGTCAGCGCCCCTCGAGCCGTACGAGTCGCGGCACAGGGCGGTGATGTTCGAATCCGTGACGCCTTCGGAGGCTTCGCACAGGCTGCTCATGTCGTACGACACGCGGGGCTGCGGGGGCCCCGGGCCGACCGGGCCGGGTCGGCGGCGACAACTCGAACGGCGACAGCAGAAAGGCCTGCGACTGCTCGACCTGGAGACGGGTGTTCATCTCCATGAAG
>NZ_JBEXRZ010000339.1:0-1230 GCF_040613325.1 Streptomyces sp. NPDC006283
GATTGTTCGGCGGCGTCCTACTCTCCCACAGGGTCCCCCCTGCAGTACCATCGGCGCTGAAAGGCTTAGCTTCCGGGTTCGGAATGTAACCGGGCGTTTCCCTAACGCAATGACCACCGAAACACTATGAAGATATCGAACTACCAGCCGACAAAGGCGAGTTCGTTACTTCAGAACTAACACAGTGGACGCGAGCAACTGAGGACAAGCCCTCGGCCTATTAGTACCGGTCAACTCCACCCATTACTGGGCTTCCATATCCGGCCTATCAACCCAGTCGTCTACTGGGAGCCTTACCCTCTCAAGGAGGTGGGAGTCCTCATCTCGAAGCAGGCTTCCCGCTTAGATGCTTTCAGCGGTTATCCTTTCCGAACGTAGCCAACCAGCCATGCCCTTGGCAGGACAACTGGCACACCAGAGGTTCGTCCGTCCCGGTCCTCTCGTACTAGGGACAGCCCTTCTCAAGACTCCTACGCGCACAGCGGATAGGGACCGAACTGTCTCACGACGTTCTAAACCCAGCTCGCGTACCGCTTTAATGGGCGAACAGCCCAACCCTTGGGACCGACTCCAGCCCCAGGATGCGACGAGCCGACATCGAGGTGCCAAACCATCCCGTCGATATGGACTCTTGGGGAAGATCAGCCTGTTATCCCCGGGGTACCTTTTATCCGTTGAGCGACGGCGCTTCCACAAGCCACCGCCGGATCACTAGTCCCGACTTTCGTCCCTGCTCGACCCGTCGGTCTCACAGTCAAGCTCCCTTGTGCACTTACACTCAACACCTGATTGCCAACCAGGCTGAGGGAACCTTTGGGCGCCTCCGTTACCCTTTGGGAGGCAACCGCCCCAGTTAAACTACCCATCAGACACTGTCCCTGATCCGGATCACGGACCCAGGTTAGACATCCAGCACGACCAGAGTGGTATTTCAACGACGACTCCACCTGAACTGGCGTCCAAGCTTCACAGTCTCCCACCTATCCTACACAAGCCGAACCGAACACCAATATCAAACTGTAGTAAAGGTCCCGGGGTCTTTCCGTCCTGCTGCGCGAAACGAGCATCTTTACTCGTAGTGCAATTTCACCGGGCCTATGGTTGAGACAGTCGAGAAGTCGTTACGCCATTCGTGCAGGTCGGAACTTACCCGACAAGGAATTTCGCTACCTTAGGATGGTTATAGTTACCACCGCCGTTTACTGGCGCTTAAGTTCTCAGCTTCGCCCC
>NZ_JBEXRZ010000339.1:1329-2822 GCF_040613325.1 Streptomyces sp. NPDC006283
AAATCGGATCACCAGAAATGGCCCCCCTTCTCCCGAAGTTACGGGGGCATTTTGCCGAGTTCCTTAACCATAGTTCACCCGAACGCCTCGGTATTCTCTACCTGACCACCTGAGTCGGTTTAGGGTACGGGCCGCCATGAAACTCGCTAGAGGCTTTTCTCGACAGCATAGGATCATCCACTTCACCACAATCGGCTCGGCATCAGGTCTCAGACTATGTGCACGACGGATTTGCCTACCGTGCGTCCTACACCCTTACCCCGGGACAACCACCGCCCGGGCTGGACTACCTTCCTGCGTCACCCCATCGCTTACCTACTACCACCTTGGGTCAGCGGCTCCACCACTCCGACCTCGTCCGAAGACTCAGCCGGCGGCTTCACGGCCTTAGCATTAATGGGCTCGATATTGGGCGTTTCAAAGCGGGTACCGGAATATCAACCGGTTGTCCATCGACTACGCCTGTCGGCCTCGCCTTAGGTCCCGACTTACCCTGGGCAGATCAGCTTGACCCAGGAACCCTTAGTCAATCGGCGCACACGTTTCTCACGTGTGTATCGCTACTCATGCCTGCATTCTCACTCGTGAACCGTCCACAACTCGCTTCCGCGGCTGCTTCACCCGGCACACGACGCTCCCCTACCCATCACAGTCCCCGTTGGGGGTATGTACTGCAATGACACGACTTCGGCGGTACGCTTGAGCCCCGCTACATTGTCGGCGCGGAATCACTTGACCAGTGAGCTATTACGCACTCTTTCAAGGGTGGCTGCTTCTAAGCCAACCTCCTGGTTGTCTCTGCGACTCCACATCCTTTCCCACTTAGCGTACGCTTAGGGGCCTTAGTCGATGCTCTGGGCTGTTTCCCTCTCGACCATGGAGCTTATCCCCCACAGTCTCACTGCCGCGCTCTCACTTACCGGCATTCGGAGTTTGGCTAAGGTCAGTAACCCGGTAGGGCCCATCGCCTATCCAGTGCTCTACCTCCGGCAAGAAACACACGACGCTGCACCTAAATGCATTTCGGGGAGAACCAGCTATCACGGAGTTTGATTGGCCTTTCACCCCTAACCACAGGTCATCCCCCAGGTTTTCAACCCTGGTGGGTTCGGTCCTCCACGAAGTCTTACCTCCGCTTCAACCTGCCCATGGCTAGATCACTCCGCTTCGGGTCTTGAGCGCGCTACTGAATCGCCCTGTTCGGACTCGCTTTCGCTACGGCTTCCCCACACGGGTTAACCTCGCAACACACCGCAAACTCGCAGGCTCATTCTTCAAAAGGCACGCAGTCACGAGAACAAGGCAAGCCTTGCTCCGACGCTCCCACGGCTTGTAGGCACACGGTTTCAGGTACTATTTCACTCCGCTCCCGCGGTACTTTTCACCATTCCCTCACGGTACTATCCGCTATCGGTCACCAGGGAATATTTAGGCTTAGCGGGTGGTCCCGCCAGATTCACACGGGATTTCTCGGGCCCCGTGCTACTTGGGAA
>NZ_JBEXRZ010000340.1:0-4704 GCF_040613325.1 Streptomyces sp. NPDC006283
GGCTGATGCCGAGAGAAGGAATGGCTCAGCAGCTCGGCCGCGTCCCCGGTCGGCAGTCGACGTCAGCGCCGTTGCCCGACAGGACCGGGATGTCGCTGAGGATGTGCGACAGCGGCTCGTCGCCCTTGGCCTGCGTGGAGTTCTCGGTGCACTGCTGGGTCTGCGGCGCCGACAGGATCGGAACGTCCTGGACGGCGACGGGGATGATGCCGATGAGGGAGCCGACGTTGGCCTTGGCCGGCAGGCCGATGCAGGGCTTGTTCAGCGAGCCCTGGATGAGGCTCATCTGGGGGCTCATCGCACCGTACGTCTCGGCGTTGCCGTAGATCTGCGAGGCGCCGTTGCCACTTGCGGAGTTGGTGCCACCGTCGTTGCCGAGGGCCAGAGCCTGCGGGGCCATCGTCGCGCCCGCGCCCACCATCGAGGCGGTGACCATGGCGGTCGTCAGAATCTTCTTGATCACTTACTTGTCCCTTTTCGCTATGAACGCTCGAACGCGGAGCAGCCTGATCAACTACAAGCGGACAGTTTGGTTCCGGGCGTTCACCCGAATGCCGTAACGAGTTCTGGCTGGTGCACAATTGGCGGCCCTGCAAGCTATCTGATCGGTGAATTCAATATGACAATTTTGGCGACCGGGGTCGTGTCCGCGGAGGAGAGGGGCCGACGGCGGGCCGGTAGGGAAGGCGTCGGAGGAAGCCGGGCGCTGGCATGGCTGCTGGTGGTCACGGGCGCGGCAGGGCTGCTGGCGTCCTGGGTCATCGTCATCGACAAGATCAAGCTGGCCCAGGACCCCGGGTTCAAGCCCGGGTGCAGCCTCAACCCGGTGGTGTCGTGCGGCAGCGTCATGGAGAGCGACCAGGCGACCGTCTTCGGCTTCCCCAACCCGATGCTGGGGCTGGTCACGTACTCCGTGGTGATCGGCGTCGGCATGGCGCTGCTGGCCGGTGCACGTTTCGGGCGTGCGTACTGGCTCGGTCTGAACGCGGGCTGCCTCTTCGGAGTCGGCTTCTGTACCTGGCTGCAGTACCAGTCGCTGTACGAGATCAACGCGCTGTGCCTGTGGTGCTCGCTGGCGTGGGTCGCCACGATCCTCATGTTCTGGTACGTGACCGCGCACAACGTCCGCACCGGTGTACTGCCCGCCCCCGCAGGGCTGCGCGGTTTCCTCGGCGAGTTCGCGTGGGTCCCTCCCGTGCTGCACATCGGCGTGATCGGCATGCTGATCCTGACCCGCTGGTGGGACTTCTGGACCGGCTGAGGGGTGCGACGGCTCCGCTCGCGCGGCGTTGACGACGAGGAACCCGGCGGCCGGAAGGCCGCCGGGTTCCTCGCTGATCGCGGTTTGGACTAGTCGATCTCAGAGCCGTTGCCCGACACCACCGGGATGTCGTTGAGCAGGTGCGACAGCGGCTCGTCACCCTTGGCCTGGGTGGAGTTCTCAACACACTGCTGGGTCTGCGGCGCGGACAGGACCGGGATGTCCTGGACGGCCACCGGTACCAGGATGCCGACGAGCGAGCCGACGTTGCCCTTGAGGGGGAGACCGACGCAGGGCTTGTTGAGCGAGCCCTGGACCAGGCTGAGCTGAGGGCTCAGGTCGCCGTGCGTCTTGGAGTTGCCGTAGGCCTGAGTGGCGAAGTTGCCGCTGGCCGAGTTGGTGCCGTCGTCGTTGCCGAGGGCCAGAGCCTGCGGGGCCGCCGTCGCACCAGCGGCCGCCACGGAGAGCGTCATCGCTGCCGTAGCCATAACCTTCTTCAGCATGTTCCGTCCTTATGTCTCATGGTGTGCCCGCCGATGGAGCGCCCTGGACAACCGGGAGTTGAGACGTTTGGTTCTCCCGGTTCACTCCAACGGCCCTGTACTGCGGTGGTGTTCGGGAACCGGGCGCACGGCATGCCGCGGCGGCCCCGTCGGACGTGGCCTGCGGGACCGCCGCGGCGGAAGGACTTCGCCGTCCGGCCGGGTCAGCCACCCAGCTCGATGCCGCCGAGCATGGGTGTGAGCGAGCCGGCCGTCTTCAGCGCCTCCCCCGGGGCGTTGCCCTTCACGTTGTTCAGGTCCATCGCGGTGTCCGCGACCTGGTTGACGGCGGAACCCGCCTCGACCGAGTCCATCTGGGGGGCCGAGCGCACCAACTCGGCGATGCCGCCGTTCAGGCTCATCGGCGGCATGGTCGTGTGACCGGCGGCGAAGGCGGGTGAAGCCGCCCCCAGTGCCGCCACGGAGCCGGCAATGATCGCAGCAGCCTTCGTGTACTTCATCTTTTCGAATCCCTTTCCCCGGCGGTGTTCTCCGCCGTCGACAGGGGTAACGAGCCGTGGTCGCGGGAGAAACCCCGCCCGTCCGGCTTTCTGGCTCCGCCGGGCAGGTGTGCAGCCCCACGATCACGGCTGACACCCAACGAGCAAGCGGCAAAAGGGTTTTGCCGAATCACTCGATGGACTGGATCCGCTTGCTCCGAACGCCACCCTTCACCGCCCGTGACAAGCCCGTATGTAAGGAGAATGAGATGGCCACCAAATGGCCGTACGTGCGCGTCCCGCGTGATTTCCAACTAGCTTTCTGACAAAGTGCACTCCTGTTTTGTCGACTTGATCGAAAACGGAGAGCCACACATGCCGAAGTCGCCGCGCTTCGTGGCGCGGGGCGCCCTGGGAGCACTGCTCTGCGCGGCGTTCTCGACCGCTCAGCTCACGGCCGCGGCGGCCCCCGCCCCCACGCCTCCCGCGGCACCCGGCATTCCCTTCGCCCAGCGCTATCACGCGGTCCATCACGGCGGAATCGTTCGCGCCGCGAATTCCGCCATCACCTGCCGCACGCCGAAATCGGCGTCCGTCACCTCCTGTTCGTCCGTCCGGCGCGGAGCAAAGGGCGTCAACGGCGACTACGAGATGTTCTACGTCGACCTCGACGACGACCCCAACACCTACAACTCGAGCCGCGCCCGGCTCGCCGTCCCCGAGGACTCGCGGGTGCGCTACGCGCGCCTGTACTGGGGCGGCAACCTGCGGGTCGGCGAACAGAAGCCGCCCGAGGACAACGGCCGCGTCCTCATCGCCGAACCCGGCGGCGCGTACAAGGAAGTGCTGGCGGACACCCGGATCGCCCACCGCGACAGCGACGGCAGCGACGCCTACCACGCCTCGGCCGATGTCACCCCGCTGGTACGCCGCAGCGGTTCCGGCTACTACACGGTCGCCCAGATCAACGTGGCCATGGGCCACTCGAAGACCGGAGCCTGGGGCGGCTGGACCCTGGTCGTGGCCTACGAGAGGGACACCGAGCCGCTGCGCGAACTCGCCGTGTGGGACGGCTTCCAGACCCTCGGACCCGGTGGCCGCCCCGACCGTTCCGTGACGCTCACCGGACTGCGGATCCCGGCCCGCGCCGCCGGGCGCGCGGGCATCGTCTCCTACGACGGCGACCGAGGTGTCCGTGGCGACTCGGTGACCGTACGGGCCGGGAACGGAAAGCCGTTCACTCTCGCCGACCCGGCCAACCCTGCCGACGACGTGATGAATTCGACCATCGCCGATCTCGGTGCGAACGTGACCGGCCGTAAGCCAACCCATGTCAACACGCTCGGATACGACTCCGACGTGTTCGACATCGAACCCGCTCTGACCGGCGGCGCCCATTCGTTGACCTTCCGGTTCGACGCAGAAAAGCACGGACATTTCCTCGGCGCACTCTTCGTACAGGCCGACGCACGCCGCTGATTGAAGATCTACAGTCCACCGCGTTCGAAGAAGGCCGCACGTGCTGCAAAGAGACTGGGCCGAAAAGAATCGACTGACGGTATTCCACCTGGTTCAGCCGGTGGAGGGGGGAGTCGCACGTGTCGTCACCGACCTGGTGAGAGAACAGGTCAAGGAAGGGATCCGGCCCGTCGTCGCCTGCCCGCCGCAGGGGCGGCTCGCCGACCTGGCCGCAGAAGCCGGCGCGCGGGTGCACCCCTGGCCGGCCGGGCGCGCTCCCGGGCCGCAGCTCGTCCGTGAAGTGGGCGCCGCAGCCAGGCTCATCCGCGACGCCGCACCGCACGTCGTGCACGCCCACAGCGCCAAGGCCGGTCTCGCCGGACGGCTCGCCGTACGCGGCAGCGTGCCGACGATCTTCCAGCCGCACGCGTGGTCCTTCGAGGCCGTGCAGGGCAGGACGGCCGAACTCGCCCTGCAATGGGAGCGTTACGGGACCCGCTGGACCACCCGGACCCTGTGTGTCAGCGAGAGCGAGCGCCGGGCAGGGGAGGAGGCGGGCATCCGCGCCCGCTGGTCGGTGATCCGCAACGGCATCGACCTCACGCACTTCACCGCGGGCGACGACCGCAGCCGCGAAACCGCCCGGGCCGCGCTGCCCGAGCTCTTCGGCGTCCCCCTCGAGGCGCCCCTCGTCGTGTGCGTGGGCCGGCTGTGCCGACAGAAGGGCCAGGACCTGTTGCTGCGGGCATGGCCCGGTGTGTCGGGAGCGGTCCGGGGCGCCCGGCTCGTGCTCGTCGGCGACGGGCCGGACGGGGCGGAGCTGCGACGCACGGCTCCGCCGGGGGTGCTGTTCGCGGGCGCGTGCCCGGACACACGGCCGTGGCTGCGCGCCGCGGACGTGGCCGTGCTGCCGTCGCGCTGGGAGGGCATGGCACTGGCCCCGCTCGAGGCGATGGCCTGCGGGCGGCCCGTGGTGCTGACCGACGTCAGCGGCGCGAGGGAG
>NZ_JBEXRZ010000341.1:0-4647 GCF_040613325.1 Streptomyces sp. NPDC006283
CAGACCCCCGCCCTGCGGATACCTCATCCAACCGGCTTACCTCGACGATCACCAACCGTCAGCCCCTACGACAAGACGACTTCAACGTCAGTAGCCGGCCCGTCCTCCCGGATGTGGCGTTCGCGTTCGAGATCGGCGGCGGGCGTCTTCGCAGCGGGGGCACAACCTGCCGTCCTCGGGCCGGTGGGCCCTTCTCGCGGCGCCTGCCTGTGTTGGCTGCGTCGACGTCGGCGCAGCACGACGGGCACGACCAGGACCATGAGGCCTTGAACTCTTCGCGGCTCTGGTGATCCTCGAGGACCCGGGGGCCCGCTCCCGTTCCGCGCGGCGCTGTTCGCCGCGGGCGTCGTGGTCGGCCTTCGTGCAGGTGTTGGTCAGCGCGTCGGTAAGGGGCTGCCATTCGGAGCGGCCGAAGCGCCACCCATCTCGACCACCTGTGTGCCCTTGGCGCGCAGGTGGTCGAGATGGGTGGCGATCACGGGGACGGTGTCGGCGAAGTCCCCCAGCCGTCCCGTTCCTCGCCGTCGACCAGCAAGTGCCAGCCGGTGTCGGTCTGCCAGTGGCCTTCACCCCTACTGCGGATGACCGTCGGCAAAGCGCCCACGCGACTATGGCCTGCATGGATCCCACCCAATCGGTGGCCGAGTTGAAAAGGCTGCCTACCTTGCTGCCCAGGTCGATCATTGAGCCCAGAACAACCGGGAATGCCCACATTCCGCCCGGTTGCAGCACATCGGAAACCCAGGAACACCTGACGGGACCTCACCAAAAACCCCCATGAATTGATAGCCACTCAGCCCCGCCATAACATTCCAGCCCAACAGCCCTACCTCGATGGGAATCTGACGCCCCCGCAAACATCACATCGCCAAGCAGAGCCGCTTTTACGATCAAGGAAATCAGCCCCGCATCAGCCACGAATACGCCTCCACGCCTTGACACTCCAGTCGGCAACGATATGGTCTAAAACAGTTACCAGCGGTAATCCCGCTTGGCGGTCGTGGCCAGAAGCCCTCCCCCGCAGACCGCGGGAGAGGGAGCAAAGGACGCGGTCAGCACACGACAAAGAGCCCCGTACGCACCTCTACCAAGCCCCGTATTCCCGGCTACCGCGCCGCGGGAAAGACTGGGACTGCGAACCAGGTCGACCCGGGAGCCCGGCTGCCACTAAACACTCTGTTCGCCGTGATGCGCGAGCACGGCGTCGAGTCGGTCACGCATTCCTAGACAGGCAAATACCCCTCCCGCTCCGAGGGCGCGACCCATCGGAGAACCACCATAAGGATTCCTGCGCAGCCAGGCGTTCAAAAACCAACCAGGCGCACAGGCCAGCCCCGAGTGACGTGGAGATCATCAATGAAGACAGTGAACGAGGAACCGCAGCAGCCGACAACTGAGACACTGCCCCCCGGCGACTTCTCCTGCTCCGCACGGCTGGAGGGATCGACACTACTGCTCACCCCAAAAGGAGAAATAGACTTCGCCACCCGGCCGGCACTGAACACCATCCGCCAGCTTATCAGCCCCCGGCTATCAACCGTGCGCATCAACCTCCACAACGTCCCCTTCATGGACTCCACCGCAGTCAACTTCCTCACATCACTCCAAACCGGCTGCAGGCAATTTAACATCCAACTCGAGATCACCGGCCTAAACCTGCAACAACGGAAGTTACTGGAGATATTCACCGGCCACCCACTCCTCACCCTCCTCCCCAAACAGCTCCCGCACACCGCACACCATGGCCCCAGTGACGGCGCCGTGGCGGCCCTGCGCCGCCCCACGCAGCACCAGCAGCGATCACGTATCCCGGCTCTGACGATGCCTGGCAACGGAGCTCACCAGCGTGAACCCCAGACATCATCTACGTCCGGATAAAACACTGCGACCAAAGTCGCACCCCAGCCATTGTCAGACTACCCCGCAACCCCGCACCCCGTACCTTCGCCACATTGCAGCACCAGCCGACCCACAACTAAATTCATACAAAACACGACCACGCGGCCATGACCCACCGAGAACCGAACACAGCCACTCCGGCAAATTATTCCGGAAATCGCATTCCCGGCGAATTGCTCACGGAAAATCACCGCAGAAGTCCCGCAGCATCCCGAAACATTCGACCTCCGGACAACAGATCCACGTGCACGCGAACAGCACCAGGAAGGATAAAAAATGAACAACTCCAGCAACCAGCGTGGCCGCGGGCGACACCGCCTGAAAAGGCCCACCACCAGCCTGAAGAACAAGCGCCTCCTCACCGCAACCGCCGCCACCCTGGCTGCAACCGGCGGCATACAACTAGCAGCCGCCACCAGCAGCTCAGCCGAGGTAAATCCGATCACGACTCGCACCGGGGAACCGATGTTCACGGCGCCAGCTCCAGGCACCAAGACACTGTTCTACAAGTTCGATCCTAGCGTCAACGAGCGGGGAAGAGGATTAACTAATGAGGCATTCGGAAATTGGAACAATGCAGTTCACCACCCGCTCTTCGTCATCGCCAAGGAAGGGCAAAACTATCAAACGCTAGTAAAGTTGGTGACTGATGGAGGCGTGTCCTACAGTGTCCCGAACGAACCTATCAATATCGCCCCGCGACATTTCGAAGCGACTGACTGGGGAAAGGTTTTAAAGCAGAAGGTAGGAGACTACTTCGAGAACGGGAAACGGGTGGAGATTCCCCCGGGTAAGCTGGTGAGCCAAGAGGGCTACGGGGACCCTCGGTGGGACCGGGCGCTGAAGGCGTATAGAATGAGCGGCTCTTTCATTACTACACCTGAAGAGTGGGACAGGTATGTGCATGATAATGCATTGCGAGTTGTCGCCCACGAAGCCGGACACCATCTTGGCCTGGACCACCCTATAAACGCGACAGCCGATGAAGTGATGATCGGGACGGAGACGCTCGAACGCGGCAAAATGACACCGACAGATGTAGACGGGAAGCCGTACCACAGCATGCCGACCGGTCCGAACAGGCTCGAGGCTGCCGAGGTAATGCGCATCTACGGTCTTGGAAATTCGAACACCACCCCAGATCGCAACCCCTCCGGAGAGACAGGGCATCAGGAGGCGCCTCCCTCAAGCATCATTCCGCAAAACACAGGCGA
Source organism: Streptomyces sp. NPDC006283 (assembly GCF_040613325.1). Classification (NCBI taxonomy): domain Bacteria; kingdom Bacillati; phylum Actinomycetota; class Actinomycetes; order Kitasatosporales; family Streptomycetaceae; genus Streptomyces; species Streptomyces sp. NPDC006283. The sequence continues at coordinate 3,114 of NZ_JBEXRZ010000341.1, forward strand.
CTCGTTTACCCCGGACCCGAAGAAGCCCTACTTCGTCAAGTACGGTGATGACCTCAGAGTCTTCGATCCGCAAACCGGCGGCTACGCTGCTGCGGATGGCTGGTTGAATGCCCACCCGGGCCAAACCGTCAATCAGATCATGGATGACGAAACTAACACCCTCAAGCCGTACACGAACAAAGCCCCCCATTCGCGGATTCCGCGGGCCGCTCAGTCTCAGGAGGCTGGTGTTCCGGGTGGGCAGTCCGGTCCGGGCTCTACCACCAGCGCCGGCATGAGTGGTCAGGGTGGCACCAGCACTGCCAACGATGCCGGTGGCCACCAGCCGGCAGCGGCCGCTTCCACGTCCCAGTCGCAGGATGAGGGGCAGGGAGGCGGGGCACCGGCCCAAAAAGCCCCGCAGCCCACGTTTTCATCCGCTAGCCACAGCGACCCCGCTCAGCAGAGCCAGCAGGCTGCCTCGGGTTCATCCGGCGACGTCGCCGGGCCCGGTGCCGCCGACAGCGGACCGGCACAGCCCCCCGTATCTGACACGCAGACCGCAACTCCCACCGCCACACACGAACACAGCCCGACCGGAAATGACACGCCAACCGGCCCCACTGAACCACCCGTCAGCCAGTGGGAGGAAACACTCAACCGCGGCGCCAAGGCCATCAACGACATCATCCACGGCAACCCCACCGGCCACGGCATCGACAGCTCGACCGGCCAGCTTGACGTCGACACCAGTGACGGCAACGGCGGCCAGGGCCACGGCGACCTCAGTGACAGCAGCAACGGCCAGACCCACGACTACAGCCAGATCGCCGGTCAGAACCAGACTCCGAACACCCCCGCCACCAGCCACGACGCCACCGGCACAACCAGCAACCCCAGCGGAAACCTGCTGACTGACGTCCTTGGCACCGGCACCGGCAACCCTACGGACTCGGACCCCATCAGTAACACGCCTGCCGACACCGGCAGCGGGGACACATGGGAAACCAACGACACCGGCAGCGGGGGCACGTGGGGAACCACCGACTACAGCAACACCAGCACCGGCGACACCGGAAGCGCAGGCCAGTGGGGAACCGGCGACTACAGCAGCGGCAACAACACCGGTGACTTTGGTGGCGGAGGTGACTGGTGAGGCCCTGACCACTGTCGCTTTGCGAGCCCGTGCGGGGGGTGTCGGAGGATGCGCCCCGCACGCCCCTCACAGCCGGGTGTTGGTGAACGTGCCGTCAACAGCCGGGTTCCCGTTTGCGCCAGCGGGGGTGGGTTGGTGTCGCCGGCACAGGCTCCCTGCCCGGTCCCCAGGGCTCACGCAGAGCAGCTGGAGGAACCGAGGCTCACCTCGGGATCTTCCAAAGCAACAGCAACCCGCCGCGCTCGCAGCCCGCGGGCTGGAGTGAGCAGCAGTGTGACGTCACCCCGCCGGAGCAGCCCCGGCCATACCGTCCCGTCACGGGGACCGGGGCCTATCCCGCACACTCATGAAGACCACGATCGCGTTCCGCCGGATCAGCACTCCCGCCGCGCCGATGGT
>NZ_JBEXRZ010000342.1:0-4645 GCF_040613325.1 Streptomyces sp. NPDC006283
CATGATCAACCTGCGTGCTTCAACCCCCACCACACACAGACCAACGACCCAGGTCAGCCGCCGTCACCGCTAATCACGCACGAGGTCGTAAGGCCATGCCCATCCCTGGGAGATCGTTGAGCGAACCACCGGTGTGGCGCACGAGCCGACCCCGCGAGAGCTCCGTGACCACGCCAAACGTCTCTGGGTACGCATCCCCAAGTACGACCAACAGCCAGACGGCCGCCTCATGATCAGCGCTCCCGGGCGCAGCGCCTACTGGACCCCCTCCTACCAGCACTCCGATGCCAAGCGCTGGACATTGGAGAGTCGCCTGGGCCAGTTCCTCAGCGACCTCGAGAGCGCGGCTGCCCGCGCCGAAGAGCAGCGCATCGAACAGGAACGCCAGGAGGCCTCCGCACGGCGCCGCTGGTACCAGGCCGTCCGCGAAGGCCGCGAACGCCAGGTGGACAAGCACCGCCAACAGGCACTGACCGATCAGGTGGCCCGCTGGAAGGAAGCGGAGGCGATCCGCGCCTTCTGCGCGGCGGTCCGCACCCGCCACCCCTGCGGTCTGCACGAGGATGCGCAGAAGTGGCTGGACTGGGCGGAGCGGCATGCCGACACCATCGACCCGCTTCCCACGCGCCTCGGCACACCCCAAGATCCCCCGGCCACGCGGCAGGCCCTCCAGGATCACCTCCGCGGTGATCTGTTTGCCTACCCCTGGCCCTATGACGAAGGCCGATGGACACTCGACAGCGACGAATCGCCCCCGCTGCGACCCTGATGCCTTCGTATCCTTGCGTCCCTACGCATGGCCGGGCCGCCCCACCAGTCCTGAACACAGAAGTCGGTTGTGGACCACGAACTGGACAAGGCCCGGCACAGATGCACGACAGGCACAACCATGTGGCGGTCGACTGCCTGGCGCGTGCGTGTGCCCGGCGTGGTCGTCCTCCTGTTCCCACAGTGAGAAGCGAGAAGCGCAGACTCTCGCCGGTGGTGCGTCGCCGAGGAATGGTTCGATCCGTGTCCATGCGAACAGCCCTGCGGTGTCGGTGGTGTGCTCCGATAGCAGGCCGAGGGCGCCCCGCACGTTCCCGCTCGTCTCGTAGGGCGGGCACTTCTCGCTGACGACACGGTCGTTCAGCACTCTGCCGACCGCTGCGTGCTGCACGAGATGGTGACGCAGATATGGGTGGGGCGGGCCTTCCTGCGGCTGGAGGGCGCTGAACGCGATGGCCAGCCGCCGCTGGTCCTCCGTGAGGTCGGCACCGGCCGGGAGGAGACGGGCGGATGTCGCTGCCTCGGTGAGGAGGCGGTGCGGGGTCTCGCGCAGCAGTTCGCCGACACGCTCGTGGATGGGCCGGTAGACGAGTCGCCCGTCCTCGACACCGGCCCGCCGACGACACCAACGACGGCGAGCACGCCAACGTCGTCCCCGAACTGCTCCCGTACAACGACCAATCCCTCGGCGCCGAGCTGCCGGTCGAGGTGCTGGAGATGTACCGGCTCGAGGCCTGGGACCCGTTCGAACTGCTGCTGCCGACCGTCGGCGGCATCGACAACGTCCGGCCTCAGGGGGAGCGGAAGTCATGACCTCCGCACCGCCCCGCCCGAACGTGAGCGCCTGCCGCCAGTGCGCCGGCCGCCCGGCCACCGTGCTTCAGACTATCTCCGCCAGCAGGCACGACAACACCCGCATCGCTGACCACCTGGCCGCCGAGCTCGGCGACGGCGCCCACACCCACGCCGCACGCAAGGCGACATGCGCGTGGTCCGCCCCACCGGAGCCGGATCGTGACCGGCCGCCTCGCCCTCTTCCCCCGCTTCACCGGAACTGAGCCCTGCCAGGCTCCACGCCGACCCGGACTGGTGGAGCAGCGACGACACCAACGACTGTGCAGCCGCCCAACTCGCCTGCCGGCGCTGCCCAACCCCCGAGGCATGCCTGGCCTGGGCCATCGACCACCTGACCGACGCCGGCGACGCCATCTGGGCTGGCACCACACGCACCCGGCGCTCCCAGCTGCGCCGCGAATTCACCCCCACCGCCCCGAAGGAGCCGAAGTGAACGACGCCAACCGTGCAGCCATCGTCGACATGCTGAACAACGGCGCCACCGCCGACGAGATCCGGGCCCGGGCCCGCGCCCAGGGGATGGCCGTCTCGCAGGTCGGCTCCATCTCCAAGGACGTCATGGACGCCTGGAACAACCGGGACGGCAAGGCGGCTGTCCCCGCCCAGCGCCGGGCCGGGAAACTGATGGCCGCCTTACCCGCCGACGCGGACGGCGGCCAGCCGCTCACCGGTACGGGGCGGGTCACCCTGCTCGGTACCGGCGGCGGCGCTGGCTTCGGCGCGTACGCCTTCCTCACCCCGGGCGAAACCACGCTTGACCAGCAAAATCAGACGATCACGTTCGGTTGAGATACGGCTTCTGATAGGCCAATGAGTTGATACGTCCGCGCGCCTCTCAGCTGTGTCAAGTCGTGAACTGAAGATTCCGAAGGAGCTGGTGCTGGTTTTTCCGGCGCCTCACTCGAACCGGCTCACAAGGAGCAGCGCATGAGAACCGAGTACACGACCAGAACCTTCCTGGGCCCTCTCCCCCGACGGCACGTCAGGACCGGTGGCGCCATCGCATCAATCGCCCTCGCCCTCACCGGCATCGCGACTCCCGCCATCGCCACAAGCCACAGCGTCGCGACAACCACGGTTACCACGGCAGGCCCCTCGGCTGGGGACGACGAATGCCGAGGCTGGACCCACCTCCCCAAGGCCGTACGCGAAGCGGCATGGGGCGCCGACGACAAGTGCCAGGACGGCACTGTCGGCCCGACAGGCCCTGCGGGCCCCATGGGAGCAACAGGCCCGACCGGCGACACCGGGGACACCGGCCCGACAGGCCCCACAGGTCCGACCGGTCCCGGCGGTGGCGCCACCGGGGCGACCGGTCCGACGGGCCCCGTAGGACCGCAGGGGCCAACAGGACCTGCCGGTGGTGTCGGGGAACTGACTGAGGTTGCGGGCGAGCTTTTCGAAGCCGCTCCTGGCCAGGAAGGTGTGAGCACGGCAACGTGTCCGGATGGCCAGAGAGCGATTTCGGGCGGTTTTCAAGGCAACGCCAGCGCTCTCGCAAGCTCATCCTTTCGGCTGGACAGCAGCTCTTGGCGTGTCCAGTTCCTAAACGTGGGGGCAATCCCCCAAAGCGGTAATGCCGTCGTGTACTGCTCACCATGAAAATTCGGCAGACGACATGTTGGCCCGTCGCATGACGGTGCCGGGACTGCAATGGCCATCGTCCAGGCTGTCACGCGCCACTGTGCATATCGTGAGGGCGCAGCTGCGACGTGCGCCAGCAAGCTGCGGACCTCGGGACACGGTGCCCGTCGCTGGTGATCCAGTGCGCGGCCTCGGCAACGGTGCCGTTCACGCGCATCCGGTCTGAGCCGATAGGGCCGAACGGGCCGGGAGGTGCATACCAGCGGTCTGAATGGTCGCACGTCGCATGTCGTTCGCAATCGCGCGGGACGGCGACCCTAGCCTCGATCTTGCATGAGGGCCCGTCAGCTGATCTGTCCCCCGCCGGCAGGGAGCCGTCCCTCCCCACGGGAGGGCCGACGCCTGCCCGCGTCGGGTTCTAGCTGAAGATGCCGAGCTTGGTGTCGGCTCGACAGTGGCTGCAGGCGCGCCGGCGGCGACTGCACGGCGCAGCTCGGCTCCAAGAAGGAGGCGCGGGCCTGGCTCAAGGACCGGGCCTGGCTGCTGCGTCCGGAGCGTACGGATCTACCGGATTCGATGTGGTGGCCTGACTGGGCGCGTCGGCGTCCGCCATGCAGGAAGGCGTACGACGCGGAGCAGGAGCGGCAGCGTGCTGAGTATCAGGCTCGGTACGAGCGGCAGGAGCAGGAGCAGGGCGGCGGGAGGCCGAGGCGCGGGCCGCCGAGGAGCGCGAGCGGTGGCCGCGGCCGCGCTCGTCGACCCGGACTTCCTGGTCCTCGACACCGAGACGACCGGACTCGACGATGACGCGCGGATCGTCGAGCTGGCCGTGCTGAACTCGCGCGGGGAGGTACTTCCCGACACGCTCCCGGACCCGGGCGTGCCCGTGCCGGACGACGCGGCGGGTATCCGCGGGATCACGACCGAGGCGCTCGCCGGGGCGCCCACGTTCGCCGACGTCCTCGTGCAGCTCACCGGGCTGCTCGACGGCAAGCGGTGCCTGATCTACAACAAGTGGTACGACGTTGGCTGGCTCCGGCACGAGCTGACGCTCCACTACCTCGACCGCGCCGCGCGGGAAACCGCCGAGGAGGCCGTGCGCACGGGCACGGTGCCGGAGGACGTACGGGAGCGGGCGCTGGTCTGGGCCCGGGCGCAGGCGACGGCCTGCTCGACGTCATGCGGTTCGAGGACGTGATGATCCCGAACTCGAACTGGGTGGGCGACTGGTCGGATTATCCCGGAAACAACCGCTGGCAGCCGCGTCGCTCGCGCGCCGCTCTGCCGGGGCCGCCCCGTATGCCCCATGCGGTCATCCTCGATGGTGTTCTCCCCACCACGGCAAAATCGGCGGCAGGTCGCTGAGCCCGCGGGCCGGTCGTTTCGGCATGGGCGACTCGCCGTCGTCGCCGTCCCAGCAGCGCGCGTACTGGTCCGG
>NZ_JBEXRZ010000343.1:0-4577 GCF_040613325.1 Streptomyces sp. NPDC006283
GTCCTTGGACACGTGCAGCAGCACGGTGGTGTCGGCGTGGCCCGCGCTGTTCCTGTCGCCGTAGCCCTCGTTGCCGTCGCCGGTGCGCTTGTCCGCGAGGCCCGCGGCGACTCCGCCGCGCCTTCGCCGGGGCGTCGCGCCGGGCGTCGCCTGCGCGACGACGAGGCTCCGGTCTTCGCAGCCGGCGCCACCGGCTGCGGGATTTCGATCGTCACCGCGACACCCGAGGGCTCCCGCGCGCCCGTCAGCCGGCTGAGTTCCTCGTCGCCGGACTTCACGCGTGCCGTGCGCGGGCTGATCCCCGCGTTCGCCATGAGGCGCGTCATCTCACGGCGCTGCTCGGGCAGGACGAGCGTCACGACGCTGCCCGACTCGCCCGCGCGGGCCGTGCGGCCGCCGCGGTGCAGGTAGTCCTTGTGGTCGACGGGCGGGTCGACGTTGACGACCAGGTCCAGGTCGTCCACGTGGATGCCGCGTGCCGCCACGTTCGTCGCGACCAGCGCGGTGACCTGCCCGTTCTTGAACTGGTCCAGGGTGCGGTTGCGCTGCGGCTGGGACCGGCCGCCGTGCAGCGCGGCCGCGCGCACGCCGCTGGCCAGCAGCCGCTTCGCGAACCGGTCGGCGGTCCGCTTGGTGTCCACGAAGAGGATCACGCGGCCGTCACGGGCCGCGATGCGCGTGGCGACGGCCTTCTTGTCGGTCTCGTCGAGCACATGGAGCACGTGGTGCTCCATGGTGGTGACCGCGCCGGCAGACGGGTCGACCGAGTGCACGACGGGATCCGTGAGGAACATCCGCACAAGACGGTCGATGTTCTTGTCCAGGGTCGCGGAGAAAAGCATCCGCTGGCCGTCCGGCTCCACCTGCTTCAGCAACGCGGTGACCTGCGGCATGAAGCCCATGTCGGCCATCTGGTCGGCCTCGTCGAGGACGGTGATCGCGACATTGCCCAGTGAGCAGTCGCCGCGTTCTATGAGGTCCTTGAGCCGCCCCGGGGTGGCCACCAGCACCTCGGCGCCGCGCCGCAGCGCCGCGGCCTGCTTGGTGATGGACAGACCGCCGACGACGGTGGCGAGCCGCAGCTGCACGGAGGTCGCGTAGGGCGCGAGGGCGTCGGTGACCTGCTGGGCGAGCTCCCGCGTGGGGACGAGTACGAGCGCGAGGGGCGCCCGTGACTCGGCGCGGCGGCCGGCGGTACGGGCGAGGAGCGCGAGCCCGAAGGCGAGCGTCTTGCCGGAGCCGGTACGGCCGCGACCGAGGATGTCCCGGCCGGCGAGGGAGTTCGGGAGCGTGGCTGCCTGGATGGGGAAGGGCTCGGTGACGCCCTGGGCCGCGAGGGTCTTCAGAAGGGCGGCGGGCATGTCCAGCTCGTCGAACACCGTGACCGCGGGCAGCGCGGGCGTGACGGTCTCCGGCAGGGTGAATTCCTGCGGGGGCGCGGCACTGCGGGCGGACGCCTTGCCGGACCCGGACGCCTTCTTGGACCCGGTCTTGCCTGCGCCGGTGCCCGTTCCGGCACCGGGCCGATTTCCGACGCCGGAAGTGGCCGGGCGCCTGCGGGCCGGGCGTGCGGACCTGGCGGCGGGGCGGTCCGGTCGTTCGGAGCGGTTCATGCGGATGTGCCTTCCTGGGGCCTGTGGACAGCAAGAGCCGGGGCCCACACCGACGAAGGTGCGGGCCCCGGCTGCAGGAGCTGCGAGATACGCGCCCGGCAATCAGGCCGGGAGGATGTTCTCCGCCTGCGGGCCCTTCTGGCCCTGCGTGACGTCGAACGTCACCTTCTGGCCCTCCTGGAGCTCACGGAAGCCCGAGGTGGCAATGTTCGAGTAGTGGGCGAAGACGTCGGCGCCGCCGCCGTCCTGCTCGATGAAGCCGAAGCCCTTTTCCGAGTTGAACCACTTCACGGTTCCAGTAGCCATGTCATTCTCCTAAAACAGGGGCAAGCCGAAAATCCACACCTCGTGAATTTCCCGTCGCTGTCATTGAGCCCCATCCGGAGAAGCCGGAAACAATAATGTGCGCCTGAGGAAGCATTCCCGTCAGGCGCACACAAAGTTCATGGGTACCAAAACTGCAACTGTGCCACCGTAGCATGCCGGGCCCCGAAAAGCGCGGATCGGACACGCTCGATGATCGTCACTTTCGCCGGCCCGCCGTCCTCGCCCAGGAACTGCGGGCCGAAACGGTTGGCGGCCCGGTCCGGCTTACGGGCCTGCGCCGTCACCGGTTCGGCCCCGAACCGGCGCCCGGCCCGGCGTGTGCCGGTCATCGCCGCTCGGATTCACTTTCGCCGGATCGGCCCCTGTCCTGTGAGCCGGACGGGTGTCACCGGCACGAGGCCCGTCTCGTTCCCTGCGCACGGCCTTCGTACGGCCTTCGTACGGCCTTCGTACGGCCTTCGTCACGGGCGCACGGCCTTCGTCACGCCCGCACCGCGATCCCGTCGAGAACCATCGACAGATACTGCCGGGCGATCTCCTCCGGGCTGTGCAGACCTCCGGGCCGGTACCAGGAAGCGGCGACCCACACCGTGTCGCGGACGAACCGGTAGGTGAGCCGGATGTCGAGGTCGGCGCGGAAGACGTGCTCCGCGACCCCGCGCTCCAGCGTGCCGAGCCAGGCCTTCTCGAACTTCACCTGCGAGTCGGCCAGGTACTGGAAGCGGGGCTGCTGGGCCAGGTGCCGGGACTCCTTCTGGTAGATGGCGACGGCGGCGCGGTGCCGGTCGATCTCACGGAAGGACTCGGTGACCAGGGCTTCGATGGTCTCGCGCGGACCGAGACCGGCGGCGAGGACGCTGTCGTAGCCGGCCCAGAGTTCGTCGAGGAAGGTGGAGAGGATCTCGTCGACCATCGACTCCTTGGAATCGAAGTGGTAGTAGAGGCTGCCCGCGAGCATCCCTGCCGCGTCCGCGATCTTGCGGACGGTGGTGGCGTTGTACCCCTGGGCGGCGAAGACCTCGGCGGCGATGCCGAGGAGTTCCCGGCGCCGCTCGGGCGGAGCGGCGCTCACCTGCTTCTGCTTCTTCGTAGGCACCCGCCCATTCTTCCGGCTCCGCCGGGACGGGGGGACGGCAGGTCACAGGCGCCGCTGTACACGGACCGGCCCGCCCGGCCTCCAGGACCGTACGACCAGTTCGTCGCGCTCCACCGATGTCCGCACCACTTCGCTGAGCTCGACCCCGAAGAGATGGAACGGCTCCGGCGGTTTCACGTCCTCGACGAAGCGGGCCTTCTCTCCTGCGTCCGTGACCTCGAACGCCCGCCCACAGATCCGTACGTCTCCGCCGTCCGTCGAGTCGTCGGCACCCGGGTTGGCGTGCAGGGCGAAACGCGGATCGCGCAGCAGGTCCTGGGCCTTGCGGGAGCCCGGCATCATGCCGAGCCACAGGTCACCGAAGCGGAAGTTCACCTCCAGCCCCGTCAGACGCGGCGAACCGTCCTTGCGGATGGTGGCCAGTACGTGATGCCTGTACTGCTCGAAACGGAGCTGGACCGACTCGGCGAACGCGGGCTCGGCCGCCCGGAAGGCCGGCCAGGTGGAAAAAGTCATGACTGCATTCCAGCGCGGATACCCGACACCTTCTGTCGGGTATCCCGCGCGGGATGCGGCTGGGAGCCCGGACCGGCTCCTCAGCGCCGCCGCTCACCGGACGATGCCCGCGGCGCGGGCCGCGGCCAGCCACTGCGGGAACTCCTCCACCAGCCGGTCGTACAGCTCCGCGTCCGGGACCTGACGCGGGTCGAGCCCCGCGTGGAAGAAGCCCGCGTTGTCGACGGGCCGCTTGGCGGGGACGGCCAGCTCGTCGAGTTTGCGGAGGAAGTCGAACTGCGAGCTGCGCTTGTTGCCGAAGCCGACGAACTGCCAGAAGAGAGGCAGCTTCGCCGCCTTGCAGAGAAAACGCTCGGCGGCGAGCTTGTTGATGGGGCCGCCGTCGGTCTGGAAGACGACGAGCGCCGGCGCGGTGGAGCCGCTGTCCATGTAGTGGTCGATGACCGCGTCCATCGCGAGGTGGTAGCTGGTCTTCCCCATGTGCCCGAGGCCGGCGACGATCTCGTCGATACGGCCGTGGTGGTTGGCCAGGGCGATGTCGGTGACCGCGTCGACGTCGGTGGAGAAGAACACGACGGGCACGGTGCCGTCGTCGTCGAGGTTGGCGGACAGACCGAGGACGCGGTCGGCGAGGGCCTGGACGCTGCCGTCCTTGTAGTAGTCCTTCATGGACCCCGAATAGTCGACCACGAGATAGACGGCGGCACGCTCGCCGTGCAGGCCGTGCTTCTGGAGACTGATGCCCGCGGTCTTGTAGAGGCTGACGAGCGCGGGGGCGCACTGCTCGACCTTGCTCAGGCTGACGGGCATGAGGGCTCCCCTGCGTCGGACCGTTCGTCGGACCTTGTCGGCCCGTCCGACGATATCCCGTGGGGGTGGGGCCAACGTGGGGGTGTCCGGGCGGTGTTGGGGGTGACGGGGGTGGCCGCTGCGCGGACGAACGCGGACGGATGATCCAGGGATCAGTGCAAGATCATGACAGCGCGGTGCTCCCTGTGCCAGGCTCGCATCCATGCGCTACATCA
>NZ_JBEXRZ010000344.1:0-4541 GCF_040613325.1 Streptomyces sp. NPDC006283
GTTCCCCTACCCGCCCCTTCCCGATACCGGGGCAAGCCCCGGGCCCCGTACCGCGCTTCGCGCGGTGTCCTCAAACGCCGGACGGGCTGACAAAGTCAGCCTCGCCGGCGATTGAGGCGCGGGGGTCCGGGGGCGGAGCCCCCGGTTCGGGAAGGGGCGGGGTGGGGAAACGCCCCGCGCAGCGGGCACCCCCGCCGCCCCCCTCAGTCGCCCTCGTACGCCGCGCGAACCGCCTCCCCCGCCGCCCCCAGCGCCGCCTCCCGCGACAGCCCGAGCCGCCGCACCTGCGCCGCGTACACCGCCGCAGCCGCCGCGGCCTGCCGCTCCGCCGCGTCCCCCGCCGCCGCCACGAACGTGCCGTTGCGGCCCCGGGTCTCGATCACCCCGTCGCTCTCCAGCGCCCGGTACGCCTTGGCCACGGTGTTCGCCGCCAGGCCCAGTTCTTCCGCGAGGCCGCGGACGGTCGGCAGCCGGTGGCCCACCGGAAGCGCACCCGAGCGCGCCTGCTCGGAGACCTGCGCCCGTAGTTGCTCGTACGGCGCGTCCGGCGCGTCGGGATCGATGGTGATGTTCAAGGTCACGGCGCGATTCTCCCCCATCGCCCCGTTATTGGGAGGCGACACCGCCCGCCCGCGCGTAACCTGCCGCTCCATGACTGTGATCGTCCGTGATTTCCGTCCCGGGGACGCCGAAGCCGTGACCCGGGTACGGCGTGCCTCGATGCCCTTCGAGGTGACGACGCCGACGTCCGTCCTGTTCGGCGTCGAGACCGCCAACCCGGCGAAGAAGTACCGTCTGTTGGTCGCCGAGAAGGACGGGGAGCTCATCGGCACCGCCCATGCCGGCATCGCCTACGACGCGGCCGAGCCGGGGCAGTCGTACGTGACCCCGCACGTCCACCCCGAGCACCGCGGGCAGGGTGCGGGCGGACTCCTGCTGCGCGTCGCCGAGGAGCATCTCGCGGCGGAGGGCGCGACGCAGGTGTACGCGTGGGTGCTGGACGGTCCGGAGAACCTCGCGTTCGCGAAGAAGCGGGGCTACGCACCCACCCGCCCCGCGCACTTCCAGTGCCTCGACCTGGCGAACGGGGTCCTCCCGGAGCTGCCCGCTCCACCGGCAGGCGTGGAGCTGCGTACCGCCGCGGACTTCGAGGCGGACCCGCGCCCGCTTTTCGAGGCGGACGCGGAGGCGACCTCCGACGAACCGGGCGACATCAGCATGCAGTTCGAGGACTACGACGACTGGGTCGCCCATACGTGGAACGATCCGCTGCTCGACCGGCAGTTGACGACGGTCGTGCTGGCCGGCGGCGAGGTCGCGGCCTTCACCGCGGCGCTGACGGACGGATCCACCCGCTATCTGTCGGGCATGACGGGCACCATGCGGGCTCACCGCGGCAGGGGCTACGCCAAGCTCGCCAAGACCGACTCCCTGCGGCGTGCCCGCCTCGCGGGCTACACCCACGCGTTCACGAGCAACGACGCCGACAACGGCCCGATGCTCGCGATCAACAGGTGGTTCGGGTACGAGATCTGCGCGACGGAGGTCCGCCATGTCCGCGCCCTCGGTTGAGGTACGGCTCGTCAAGGCGGGTGCGACGAAGATCCGCTATCCGGCGGAGCTGCTCGGCAACGACGGCACGCATCTCGCGGTCCGGGCGCCCTGGGCGGCGCCCGGTGTACGCGACTTCGGCTTCGTGCGCTTCGAGCCTGGCGATGTGTTCACCGAGCACTACTGGCGGGACCGGTGGTACTCGGTGAAGGAGGTCCGCACGGGTGACGGCACGCTCAAGGGCTGGTACTGCGACATCACCCGGCCCGCCGTGCTGGCGGAGGAGGCCGGTGAGCTGAGCGTCGAGGATCTGGACCTCGATCTGTGGGTCTCGGCGGACGGGCGGGAGATCCTCCGGCTGGACGAGGACGAGTTCGAGGAGAGCGGCCTGGCCGCCCGTGACCCGGAGGCGGCGGAGCAGGCCGTCAGGGCCCTCGACGAGCTGGAACGGCTGGCCCGGGCAGGCCGTTTCACCCAGCTGTTCGGCGTGTGAACGGTGAGGGGCGGGCCGCCGCAGCGACCCGCCCCTCACATCCCGCGCGGTGCCGTCGGGCCGACGATCCGCCCCTCACATCCCGCGTTGTCCCGTCAGGCAGACGACCGGCCCCGCAGGATCAGCTTCTTCAGCCACGGCCAGGCCACCAGCAGCACGACCACGGCGTAGACGGTGACCGAGAAGGGCGTGTTGACCAGTCCGGCCGCGCTGCCGTCGCTGATCTGGAGCGCGCGCCGCAGCTGCTGCTCGGCCGCCGGGCCGAGGATCACACCGATGACGGCGGGCAGGACGGGGAGCCCGTAGCGCCGCATGCCGAAGCCGATGAGGCCGATGAGCAGCAGGATCACCAGGTCGATGGCCTCGCCGCCCACCGCGTACGCGCCGACCGCCGCGAAGAACAGGATTCCTGCGTAGAGGTACGGCCGCGGGATGCGCAGCAGCTTGGCCCAGAGCGGGGCGAGCGGCAGGTTGAGCGCGAGCAGCAGCACCATGCCGACGAACAGCGAGGCGATCAGGCCCCACACCAGGTCGGGTTCGCGCTCGAAGAGCAGCGGTCCGGGCTGGATGCCGTACTGCTGGAAGGCGGCCAGCATGACCGCCGCGACGGCGGTCGTGGGCAGTCCGAGCGTGAGCATCGAGACGAGGGTGCCCGCCGCGGAGGCGGACGCCGCGGACTCGGGTCCGGCCACGCCCTCGATGGCGCCCCTGCCGAACTCGTCCTTGTGCTTGGAGAGCCGCTTCTCCGTGACATACGACAGGAAGGTGGGTATCTCCGCGCCGCCCGCGGGGATCGCGCCGAATGGGAAGCCGATGACGGGCCCGCGCAGCCACGGCTTCCAGGTGCGCTTCACATCGGACGTGGCCAGCCAGGGCCGGCCGACCGGGATGGCGTCGCCGGTGGTGCGACGCAGGTGCGCGGCGACCCACAGGGCCTCGCCGATGGCGAAGAGGCCGACCGCGACGATGACGACGTCGATACCGTCGGCGAGCTGCAGGGAGCCGAAGGTGAGGCGCTGCTGGCCCGTCATCTGGTCGAGGCCGACGAGCCCGAGGGTGAGGCCGATCAGCAGTGAGGCGAGACCGCGGATGCGGGAGGAGCCGAGTACGGAGGTGACGGCGATGAAGGCCAGCACCATGATCGCGAAGTAGTCGGGTGCGCCGATGTCGACGGCCAGTTCGGCGACGGTCGGGGCGAGGGCGACCAGCAGGATGGTGCCGATCATGCCGCCGGCGAAGTGGCCGCCGGCCGCTGCGGCGAGCGCCTGTGCGCCGCGCCCGGCCTTGGCCATCGGGTTGCCTTCGATCGCGGCGACGACGGCCGCGCTCTCACCGGGCGTGTTGAGCAGGATGGAGGTGGTGGAGCCGCCGAACATGGCGCCGTAGTAGATCCCGGCGAACATGATGAACGCGCCGGTCGGCTCGAGGCCGTACGTCACCGGCAGCAGCAGGGCGACCGCCATGGCGGGGCCGATGCCGGGCAGGACGCCGATGGCCGTGCCGAGCAGGACACCGATCGCCGCCCAGAGCAGGTTGATCGGGGTGAGCGCCGTGCCGAAGCCGTCGAGCAGGGAGTTCAGTGAATCCATCAGAGCACTCCCATCAGCGGCCCGCCGGGCAGCGGGACGCCGAGCAGGTTGTTGAAGACGAAGTAGGTGACGAGGGAGAGGACTGCCGCGATCAGCGGATCGCGGTCGGTGCGCCGGCTGCCGAGCGCGTACGCGGAGCCCCAGAAGAGCAGCGCGCCGGAGACCGGGAAGCCGAGGGGGCCGATGAGGACGGCGTTCGCGAGGAAGACGCCGGCGAGGAGCAGGACGGTCCGCCAGTCGCTGGGTTCCGACAGGTCGATGTCCTCGCCGCCCTCCGCCTCTCCGCGGCCGCCGCGCAGCACGTCGACGGCGAGGAGGACAGCGACGGCGAGCAGTCCGGCGCCGACGACGACCGGGACGGTCGTGGGGCCCACGGGCCCGCGCTGGGCGATGTCGACGTCCATGGTGAGCGCGTCGGTGAGGACGAGGACACCGATGACGAGGAGCAGCAGGCTGACGCCCAGCTCGGAGTGTTCCCGCAGCCAGGAGCGCCGGCCTTGGGTCTCGGTCGTGCTCACAGTCCCAGCTCCTTCAGCACCTGGTCGACGCTTCTGTCCTGCTCGTCGAGGAAGTCGCCGAATTCGTCGCCGGTGAGGAAGGCGTCGTCCCAGCCGTTCTTCTTCATGGAGTCCTGCCACTGCTTCGAGTCGTGCAGCTTCGTGACGAGGCCGATGAGCTTGTCGCGTTCGCTGTCGGAGAGGCCGGGCGGGGCGACGATGCCGCGCCAGTTGGTGAATTCGGTGTCGAGTCCGGCCTCGCGCAGGGTGGGCGCGTCCAGTCCGGGGACGCGTTCCGGACCGGTCACGGCCAGCAGCCGCAGCTCGCCCGACGTGATCTGGTCGAGGTACTCGCCGACGCCGGAGACGCCGAAGGCGACCTTGTTGCCCAGGATGGAGGCGAGCAGTTCG
>NZ_JBEXRZ010000345.1:0-4372 GCF_040613325.1 Streptomyces sp. NPDC006283
TGAACAGCCGCCCGCGGCAGTCGAGTGCGATCCCCGCCGCGCTGTGGCCCTCGCCCAGATCAGCGAGGTGCGGGCGCGGGCGACCCGTGAGCGCACCGTGCCCACCGGGCAGTCGCTGACACCGGCTGCCTCCGCGTAGGGGAGGCCCACCAGCTGGGTGAGGACGAATGCCTCGCGGCGGTCGTCGGGAAGCATGTCCAGCAGCTCGGCGAGGGCGATGCCGTCGTCGAAGCCGGGCAGACCGCGCAGCTGGGCGCGTTCGGCGGCCGACTGCCAGTCGTCCGTGTCCGACAGCCGGGGACGGGACGTGTTGTAGCGGATGCTATCGATCACCGCGCGGCGGGCGATGGACAGTAGCCAGGTGCGGGCCGAGGAGCGGCCTTCAAACCGGTGCAGGCTGCCCAAGGCGCGCAGGAACGTGTCCTGGGTCAGGTCCTCAGCGCTCTGGGGGTCGGCTCCGAGGAACGTTACGTAGCGGTGGACGTCTCGGTGCAGGGCTCGGACGAAGAGATCGACGGCGTCGGGGTCGCCGCTGCGGGCGGCCAGTGCCCAGGCCGTGACCGAATCGTCTCTCGGCACTTCTTTCGATTCTTCGCGCGTTGCAGACAGGGGCAGGGCAGGAGTGAGCACGTGGTGTCTCTCCCTCTCGGGAATCCACGGTGTCCGGGCCGGCGCACGCAGCAGTGCGCGCGGCACGGCGGAACCGGTGAAGGGGCGATGGGGTGAACAGCCGGACGCGGGTGTTCGCGGCCGATGCCCGAGGCGGGGAGCCGACGGCTCGTCGTCTCCGTATCACGGCCTCGGGAAGCCGGCTGTCGTCAGGCGACAGCGGCCCCCATGGGTGGACCCCGAGAAGTGACCGCGTAGGTGAGAAGGAACTGCCGCGGCCTGCGCTCCGAACCGCCCCGGCGGGCGTGGACGCGTGCCCGGTGCGGCGGCACGGGCAGCCGGAGGAGCAGGCGCAGCGGAGCGACGAGCCATCAGGCGAGAGCTCGCAGGATGCGAAACGCGGCGCGCTCGCCGTGGGCGAGCCACAGGCCGCACAGCAGCGCGGCCAGCAGGTGGGTTGCGAGCATGCCGGTCGAGGACATGCCTCCCATGCCGTGGTCCACAGCATGCGTGGCCCCCATGTGGCCCATCAACTGCATGGAGTGGATGGCACTCATCCCGTGATCCATGGAAGTCATGGACATCGACATGGCGCCGTGCTCCGTGCCCGGTCCCGACGGCGAACCGCACAGCAGATAGCCCAGCCACTGCTGGACCAGCGATTTGCCGCCGGACGGTTTCGGCTGCACGACTGCCTGGGCGAGCGAGAACGACGCGTGGAGTACGGCCTGGGCGGCGACCACGACGGAGCCGACCGCGACCGGCCCGCGCTCCCGGCCGGCCAGCAGCCAGGCCGTGCCGCCGGTCACCGCCGCTCCCGCGGCCATGGCCCACCAGGGCACCGCGGTCCCGGACATCATGACGTGACCCAGGGAGGCGAGCAGCACGCAGACGGCCGCGAACACAGCGGCCCTGATCGTGCGAGAACACCACCCAACGGTCATGGCGCCTCATCCTCGCAGTCCGGGTCTCACGCGTCACGGGAGGGTACGGAACTGACCCCGGTGACCGTCTCAACCGAGCCGTTGTGATTCACGCCACATCAACAGGCTGGAACTCAGGGGCTGTTCCCGCCGACTCCTGGCAAGGACCCCGGAAGTGCCGTCGGCGGAAGCAGGGTTGAGGAGGGCGCCGGTGGCGGCGGAGCAGAGTGGGATCCGGACCGCGGCCGAAAGTCGCCCTGCGCGGGGGATCACGGCCATGACCGCGCTGCTGACGTGCGCCATGGCGTTCTCGATGATGCAGTTGTTCCTGCTCGGCGCCCTCGGCCCACGGCTCGTGGACGACCTGGACGTGTCCCCGACCGTGCTGGGCCTGACCACGACCGTCGGCTTCGGGGCGGCCGCCGTCCTGTCCCCGGTCGGCGGACGCGTGGTGGACCGGGTCGGGCCGCGCCGCTGCCTGGTCGCGTTGCTGGTGGTGTCGGCGGTGGCCCTGACGCTGATCGGGTCGGCGCCGGGGGCGTGGTTCCTGCTGGCGGCGGTCGCGCTCGGCGGACTGCCACAGGCGCTGGCCAACCCCGCCACGAACAAGACGATCCTGGCGGCCGTTCCCGCCGAACACCGCGGCTCGGTGACCGGGATGAAGCAGTCGGGCGTGCATTTGGGCGCGTTCGCCGCCGGGTTGCCGCTGGCCGCGCTGGCCGGGATCGTCGGCTGGCGGGGCGCAGTGTGGGCGGCCGCCGCGACGGCCGTGGTGGCCGCGGCGTGGGCGGCACGTACGCTGCCCGCCGATCCGCCCCCGAAGTACGCGCCCGCTTCCTGGATCCCACGGGGCACCATCGCGTGGCTTGCTGTTTTCTCGCTGCTGCTGGGCTGCGGCATCGCCTCCGTGAACACCTATCTCGCCCTGTACGGCGTGCGGCGGCTCGAGCTTGGCCCGACGGCGGCCGCCGCCCTGGTGGCGGTGCTGGGCGTCGCGGGGATCGCCGGGCGAGTGGGCTGGTCCAAGGTCGCCGGGAAGCCGGGGCGCGCGCTGTGGCTACCCGGCGGACTGGCGGCCGGAGCGGTGGGGGCGGCGCTGCTGCTCGCGCTCTCGGCGTACGCGCATCCGCTGGCCTGGGTCGCGGCGGTGGCCGTGGGTGTCTTCGCCGTATCCGCGAACGCGGTCTCAATGGTGCTGGTGATGCAGCGTGCCGCGCCCGGCCGGGCCGGGCAGGACTCGGCGCTGGTCTCGGCCGGTTTCTTCGCCGGATTCGCGATCGGTCCGCCGCTGTTTGGGCTGCTGACCGCAGCCGGGCACTACGGGGCGGGGTGGCTGCTGGTCGCCGGTGAGTTCGTGGGCGCGGGCGTGGTGGCGATGGTCTGGGCGGTGCGGGAGCGGCGATCGGCCGTACGGCCATGAGCACGGCACGTGCGGCCAAGGGCCCCATGGACACGACTGCCGCCGTCCCTTCATGGGTCGGCGCCGCGCTGGAGCGCGTCCTTGGCCGGATCGCTGTCACCCGGACGGAAGTCGGCGACCGCTTCCCACTGTTCGCGGACCCTGGCACCGGCCAGTGGACCACCACTGGACGGGGCTCGTGGACGGGCGGCTTCTGGGCGGGACTACTGTGGCTCCGCGCCCGATACACAGGGACAGGGACCGACCGCGAGGACGCCATACGGTTCACAGACCGACTCACCCACTGGGCGGGCGCCGACACCGCCACGCGCGGACTGATCTTCTGGTACGGCACTGCGCTCGCCGACACACCTGAGGCCGCCACTCTGCGCGCGCGGGCGGCCCGCGCCTGCTGGGACGCGTACGACCCCGGACTCGGCTTGGTTCCCTGGGGCTCGGCGTTCGGCGGGCCCCGTCTCCTGGCACGCGTGGATGGCGTGCCCGGTATGGTTCCGCTGCTGGCTTCGGTGGACCCCCAGGCGGCCCGGTCTCATCTGCGTCGCCACCTCGAACTCTGTGTGGACGAGAGCCGCTTCTGCTGGTCCTGGCGGTACGAGACGCCTGCCGGCTGGATGCCTTGCGACGATCCACCGCCCGGCTGGAGCCGAGGTCGCGCCTGGTTGCGGCTGGCCGTCGCCGATGCAGCGCATCGTCTCGGCACCGACGATCTCGCGGAAGCCATGAGCCACTTGCCTCAGGAGCAAGCCGTGTCGCCGGCCGACGCGGCACATCCCGAAGGCCCTCTCGACACCTCCGCCGCCGCCATCACCGCGGCGGCCCTGCTCAAGCTCGGCCACCGCGAGCAGGCCCTCGCACTGCTCCAAGAACTGGTCCGCACCCATGTCACCGCGGACGGCCGTCTCCTGAACGGCTGCTACGACCTCGCCTCCGGGACAGCGACCCAGCACGAGCTGATATGGGGTGACTTCTTCCTCGCGTACGCGCTCGCCGCACTCACGGGCCTCGTCGACCCTCACGAGGCATAGGTACCGCCTCAAGCCACAGCCGTCTGCGTGGGAACTCGGTCGTTGCCCGCAACGACTACTGGTTCGCGGGCAGTTTGCCGACCGAATCCGGTTTCCGAGGGCCACGCCCGGCAGACACGAGCCGCACACGCCACACATCACTGCCCAGTCACAGCCCATCCAGGCAGACACAGGAGGCATCCCCTTGGAGCGCAGACAATTTCTTCGCCACACGACAGCAGTCAGCGCAGCGACTTTCGGAGGCGGGACGCTGACGGCCACAGTCTTACGACCTCGTGCGTGATTGGCGTGAGGTCGTGCCGGGGTAGCGGCTGGTGTTGTGATCACGTCTGTGCGGCGGGCAGTGCGAGTGTTTTGTTGTGTTGGGTTGCTCGCTGGTCGGATTGGAGTCCGGC
>NZ_JBEXRZ010000346.1:0-4354 GCF_040613325.1 Streptomyces sp. NPDC006283
CCTGCATCCCCCAGCTAGGCACCGACCCGGGATGCAACAACGAACGGGACGGGACAGCCGACGTCGCGCCCGACGTCGCGCCCGTGCAGGCCTAGTCCGCCTTGCGGAAGGTCTGCGGGCCCGGACGTGTGGGCTCCGCGGCCGGCTCCGGGTCCTCGGGCCGGACGAGGTCGCGGACCATGAGCGTCGCGCCCGCCACCGCGCCCGGCATCAGGAAGACCGCGACGAACGGAACGAGGAAGGACAGCGCCAGCGGTACGCCGAAGCCGAGAGTACGGAGCCGACGGCCCCTCAGCAGCGCCAGGCGATCCTTCAGTTCGACGCCGCGCCGCTGGAGCGCCACCGCCGTCAGTTCCTCCGCCAGGAAGAAGCCGGAGACGCAGAACCCGACCACCGGGACCACCGTCTGGCCGACGACCGGGATGAAACCGCAGGCGAAGAGCAGCACGCCGTAGAAGACCACGCGCAGCACGATCCGCACCGAGTCCCTCGCGGAGATCCACAGCTCTCGCCAGAGCGGCAGTCCCGAATGGGGCACCTCGCCGCCCTCCGAGCGGTCGACCTGCTCGGAGAGGTTCTCGTAGAAGGGCTGGCCGACCAGGAGCGTCACGGCGGTGAACGTGATCACCGCGATGAACAGCCCGAAGACGAACAGCAGCGCCGTCAGCGTGCCGCGGAAGACGTCGAGCCACGGCGAGGACCAGTCGTCGGCGAACGGCGTGGCCCAGGCGGTCAGGTCGTCGGCGCCGTAGACGAGTCCGACGAGCGCTGCCGCGTACAGCACCAGCGTCACCAGTCCGGGCAGCAGACCGAAGCCGAACCAGCGGCCGTGCCCGGCGACCCAGCGCTGGCCCTTCATCAAGTAGCCGAAGCCCACCCCAAGATCACGCATGCGCACACCTTATCGGGGCGCCTCTTGTTGTTCGGCGGCGGAACCGGTAGACCCTGCTTGCTGATCACCACACTGATCATCGTGCCGAATCGTTCCGACACCCGGAGGTCGCACCGCATGGGCTCACGCCGACCCGCACTGATCACCGCCACCCTGACCGCCGCTCTCACCGGCGCCTTACTCGCCCCGCTCCCCGGAGCCGCCGCGGCTCCCGTACAGGACCGGCCGCAGCCGCATCCCGTACGAGAAGGGGGCGCACGTGATGCCCCGTCGGCTGCCGGGGCGCCCCTCTCCGCCGCCGCAACGGCCCTCGGCCGCTCGGGGCCCGCCGCCGAGCTCACCCGCGAAGGCGGATACCCCCGCCGGACGGTGCTGGCCACGCCGCCGGAGAACAAGGCCGACAAGTCGATAAAACTGGGGCTCGCGCCGTACCACTCGCTCGCTCCTCGCCTCAACGAACTGCAGCGGCTGGGCAACCGGGTCAGCGTCGAGGTCGCCGGCCACTCCGCCGGCGGGCACGAGCTGTACCTGGTCACCGTCACCGCGCCCGAGAGCGCGCGGCACGCGCGCGAGCAGGAACGGATGCGGGAACGCATCGAGAACGCCCCGTCGGCCGCCGCGAAGGACCGGCGCATCAAGTCGGCCTACAAGACGCCCGTGTTCATCAACAACAACATCCACGGCAACGAGTGGGAGGGCACGGACGCCGCCCTGAAGCTGATCGAGGAGCTGGCGAAGGCCAAGGACGCACGGACCGCGGACCTGCTCGCGAAGACCCGCATCCACCTCAATGTGACGGCCAATCCGGACGGCCGGATCGCGGGCACCCGCGCCAACGCCGGCGGCTTCGACCTCAACCGCGACTTCATCACCGCGACCCAGCCCGAGACCCGCGCCATCCGGCAGATCGCCATCGACAAGCAGCCGGCTGTCATGCTCGACCTGCACGGCTACGTCAACGGCACGCTCATCGAGCCGACCACACCGCCACACGGCGAGAACTACGAGTACGACCTCTTCCTGAAGAACGCGTACGCCAACGCTCTCGGCATGGAGAAGGCCGTCAACGGGCTCGGCTACACCGCGGACAAGGACGGTGTGCGGCCCGCGGTGATCCCGTTCCGGGACCAGAAGGAGGGCTGGGACGACTGGCCCCCCATCTTCACCCCGCAGTACATGCCCTTCCAGGGCGCGGTCGCCTCGCACACCATCGAGTTCCCGATGACCGTCAACAACAATGCGTACAACACGCTGCCGGTCGAGGAGCTGCGGCGCAGGGCCGCCATCAACACCGACATCGCCGGCGCGGCCATGCGGGCGGCGCTCGACTACACGTACACGCATCGTGCTTCGGTGCTCGCCGACCAGATCGAGACCTTCCGGCGGGGCGCGGCGGGCGAGGCGCAGCGGCCGGTGTCGCCGAAGACCGTTCCGGGCGTGCCGGGCATCGGTCCGGAGGACGTGTACACGGCGCGTTCCCGCGGGCGTACGTCATCCCCGCCGGGCGCGCCCAGCGGTCGGCCACCGCGGCGGCCCGGCTGGTCGACCACCTGGTCGCCAATGACGTACGGGTGGAACGGGCGCTCGGCCCCTTCCGGCTCGCGGGACGCTCCTACCCCGCCGGGTCGTACGTCGTCGACATGCACCAGCCCAAGCGCGGCATCGCCAACGTGATCCTGGCGGACGGCCGGGACATCAGCGCCGACGTGGCCACGATGTACGACATCTCCGGCTGGAGCCTCGGTCTGCTGTGGGGCGCCGACGTGCGCGCGATCGAGTCGGGCGAGCTGCGGGTGCGCACCCGCACGGTCCACGCCGCGGCCCCCACCGGGTACGTCGCCCCGCGCGGCGATCTGCGGCTGCGCCTCGACGACCCGAAGGAGCTCGCGGCCCTCAACTCTCTGCTGAAGCAGGACGTCGGGGTGCGTCGGGCGAAGGACGGTTCGGCGATCGTGCCCGGCTCCGCCCGTGGCCGGGCCCGCGTCCTCGCGGACCGGCTCGGGGTCGTCTTCCACGCCACGAAGGAGAAGGGCACCGGGGCGCTGCACCGGGCCAGGGTGGCCGCGGCCGTCACGGCGGGCGAGCTGCTGGGGCTGCGCGAGATGGGCTTCGACGTGGAGCCGGTCTCCACGGCCGTGCTCAACGCGGGATTCGACTGGTCGAAGGCGGACGTGCTGTATGTGTCGTCCGGGCTGGACCACGCGAAGCTGACGCCCGAGGCCCGCGCGGCGTTCGAGAGGAGCGGCGTCGGCGTGGTGGGCCTCGGCGCGCAGGGGGCGGCCTTCAACAAGGCAGCGGCACTGCTCGGCGTGACCGCGGTGGAGGGCAACGGCGACGCCAACGGCGTCGTGCGGGTGACCAACGCGGGCGGCCTCATCACCGGCGGCGCCCCGCCGCACACGTTCGTCTACTCGCCGCTGTGGTTCACCGGTCTCGGCAGCGGGGTTCGGGTGGAGCAGTCGTACGGCACGGGCAACCCGCTCGTGTCCGGCCACTGGCGTGCCACGGACAAGGGCACGGGCGGCCCGGGTGACGCGGCGGGCCGGGCGTCGATCGTCTCCGGTACGTCACCGGCGGGAAGGCCGGTGGCGCTGTTCGGCACGGAACCGCTGTTCAGGGCGCACCCGAAGGGCGTCTTCGCACAGATCGGCCGGGCGCTGCTGGCCGGCTGACCCGTCGATCCGCTGATCCGCTGATCCGCTGATCCGCGGTCCTTGCGAACGAGGGCCGCACCCCGTGCGGGGGTGCGGCCCTTGTCGTGTCCTGCTCGTCAGACCGCGAGCTCGACCGTGATGTTGCCGCGGGTCGCCTTGGAGTACGGGCAGACCTGGTGGGCCTTCTCGAGAAGGTCCTTCGCAGTGGCGGCGTCCACGTTCGGGATGCTCGCGGAGATCTTGAC
Organism: Streptomyces sp. NPDC006283; assembly: GCF_040613325.1. NCBI lineage: Bacteria > Bacillati > Actinomycetota > Actinomycetes > Kitasatosporales > Streptomycetaceae > Streptomyces > Streptomyces sp. NPDC006283. The sequence continues at coordinate 3,792 of NZ_JBEXRZ010000346.1, forward strand.
GATGATGCCGAAGCCGTCGTCGTTCTTGCCGATGCCGACCTCGGCGGTGACGGTCGAGCCGGAGATGTCCGCCTTCTCCTGGCGGGCCACGACACCGAGCGCCCCCTGGAAGCAGGCGCTGTAGCCGGCGGCGAACAGCTGCTCCGGGTTGGTGCCGGCACCGCTGCCGCCCATCTCCTTGGGCGGGTTGACGACGACGTCGATCTTGCCGTCGGACGTGGCGACGCGGCCGTCACGGCCGTTCTCCGCGGTGGCGACAGCGGTGTACAGCACGTCGGACTGCTGGATGGACATGGAGACTTCCTTCTGCTGGTTCGCCGCGACTCGCGCCCACGATCGCGACGGCTGAGGAAGAGCCTAACGGGTGGCCTAGGGCCTCTCGTTTGGATCAGGCCGGGCTCGCGGGGTCTGGCACCGCTCCCCCACAGCCTTCGGCGTGGGAGGTGCCCCCACGCCGCGTTGTCGTCAGTCGGCATGGCTCCGCCATGCCTCCTCCCCCTACGCCTTCGGCGTGGGAGGTACCCCCACCTCCGCCTTGCGATCCACGGCACCAGACCCCTCCC
>NZ_JBEXRZ010000347.1:0-4269 GCF_040613325.1 Streptomyces sp. NPDC006283
CCCGCTGCGCCGCGCGACGCTCTCGCCGACAGGGAGCAGCAGGGGGCGGGCGCATGTCGCTGATCGCCACCCTCGCCCGGCTGGAGGCCGTCGAGACGGGCCGGGCGCAGCCGCTCGCGACCGTCCGCCACCGGCACCTCTCGGAGCGACCGCTCGTCGTCGTACCCCTGACCACCGCGGGCGAGGCGGGTGCGCCGCTCGGCGCGCTCGTCGGCACCCGCGCCGAGGAGCCGCGGCTGCTGGTCGTCGCCCAGCCGCGCGACCGGGACCTGCGCTCGGCGTTCCTGGCCGAGCTGGCCGACGTGGTTTTGCCGTATGTGGACGGGTTCGGGGACGACGTCGAGCTGGTCGAGCGCAAGGAGACCTGCGCCGAGACCGGCAAGAAGGTCACCGTCGAGGCCGAACTGTGCGCCGACGCACCCCAGTTGATCGTGCCGAGCCGTGCGGGCGTTGCGTTCGTACGGCTGCTGGGGCGCTCGATGCGGTTTCGGCGCACGGCGGAGCAGGACCCCGACACGCCCTACCCGGCACCGCCGCGGGTTCCCCTGCTGGGCCGCTGGCTCACGCACTACGGGGAGCGCGCCCGTGTGCCGGGCTCCTCGCTGCTGCTCGCCGCGACCGACCTGCTGGGCCGTCACTGGGCGACCGGCCAGTCCTCGCTGGAGGACCAGCATCTCGGCGCTCTGCTCGCCTGGATCGACCCGCCCGAGGGAGAATCGGGCGCGGAGGCGGCGCTGCGCGCGGAGCTCGGCCGCGACCGGGAAGGGCAGTTGCTCTGCCCGCCGGCGGGACCGGCGACCGACCCGGCGTTCGACAACAAGCTGCTTGCGCCCGCGATGGAGCGTTACGACCGCGCCCGTCAGCTGCTGGCAACGGCCGAGGACGGGGAGAGCGCCGACGAACGGCTCGGCGAGCTGCACCGCGCCGAGAGCGAGATCCGGCGCCTGGTCCTCGGCCTGACGCGCCCCACCTGGGATGCCGTGTGGCGTGCCATCGGACTCCTGCGCGAGCTCCCCGAGGGCGCCCGCGTGGGCGACCGCTGGACCCGCGACCGCTGGTCCTTCACGGCGCACCGCGACCGGGTCCGCGCCGGGGAGCCGCCGCAGCCGAGGCGGGACGACGCCGTGACCGCCGCGCAGAAGCTCGCGGCCCGCGAAACGGCCCAGGCGCAGCTCGAGGCGCACGAGGCTCTGGACGATCCACTGGTGCTGGCGGGCCGCCGCCTGGCGGGAGAGGCGTTCGCCTCCGAGGTGATCGACGTGGAAATGGCCTGGTCGGAGTCGAAGCGGCCGAGTCCCCGCCCCCTGGTCACCGTCCGCACCGACGACAGCCCGCACCTCGGCGAGGGGGTCAAGGTCTACCGCTCCCTCGAAGGCAAGCCGCAGACCGCGGAGTTCGTACGGTACGAGGCCGACGGCACCCTGGTGCTGCGTGTCACCGACCGGATGGGGCGGTCCAAGGAGCCCGCGGAAGGGTCCGTGCCGGCGAAGGGAGACGTCATCGCCTGGACGCTGTTCGAGCACGACCAGCGGGGCGGGCCGAAGCTGCCCGACCCGGAGGAGACCCCCTGGACGCACGGCGGTCCGCCGCGGTCGGATGTGGCCGAGATCCCCGACGCCGTCACCCCGGAGGACCTGCTGTGACGTTCGATCCCGCCGCGGAGGCCGCGCGCGCCACCGGCGCCATCCTGCACGACACCCTCCACGGCTCCGCCCGGGGTGTCGTCGTCGACTCCCCTCCCGGCGCGGGCAAGTCCACACTCGTCGTTCGCGCGGCGCTCGAACTGGCCGCGGCCGGGCGGCCGTTGATGGTGGTCGCGCAGACCAACGCACAGGTCGACGACCTGGTCCTGCGGCTCGCGGAGAAGGAGCCCGAACTCCCCGTCGGCCGCCTCCATTCGAACGACTCCGATCCCTACGACAAGGCCCTCGACGGCCTGGACAACGTGCACAAGTCGGCGAAGGCGGGGGACCTCGCCGGACTGGACGTCGTCATCTCCACGGCTGCCAAGTGGGCACATGTGCAAGGCGTCGAGCCCTGGCGGCACGCCATCGTCGACGAGGCCTACCAGATGCGCTCCGACGCGTTGCTCGCCGTCGCCGGACTCTTCGAACGGGCCCTGTTCGTGGGGGACCCGGGCCAGCTGGACCCGTTCTCGCTCGTCGGTTCCGAGCAGTGGGCCGGGCTGTCGTACGACCCGTCGGCCAGTGCGGTGTCCACGCTGCTGGCCCACAATCCCGAGCTGCCGCAGCACCGGCTGCCTGTCTCCTGGCGGCTGCCGGCGTCGGCGGCGCCGCTGGTGTCCGACGCGTTCTATCCGTACACGCCGTTCCGCAGCGGCACCGGCGCCGGCGACCGGCGCCTCACCTTCGGCGTCCCCTCCGACGGCTCGGGCCCGGACCGGGTGCTCGACGAGGCGGCCGAGTCCGGGTGGGGGCTGCTCGAGCTCCCCGCGCGGCGCACCCCGCGGACCGATCCCGAGGCGGTCCGGGCCGTGGCCCTGGTGGTCCGGCGGCTCCTTACCCGCGGTGGCGCTGCGATCTCCGAGCGCGCGGAGGACCCGGTGCCGCTCACCGCCGACCGGATCGCGGTCGGCACGGCCCATCGCGACCAGGCCGCGGCGGTCCGGGCGGCGCTGTCGGACCTGGGCGTCGCCGGTGTGACGGTCGACACCGCCAACCGCCTCCAGGGCCGGGAGTACGACGTGACCGTCGTACTCCACCCCCTGTCGGGCCGCCCCGACGCGACGGCGTTCCACCTCGAGACGGGCCGCCTGTGCGTCCTCGCCTCTCGCCACCGGCACGCATGCATCGTCGTGTGCCGGGAAGGCGTGGGTGACCTTCTGGACGAGCACCCCTCGACGGAGCCGGTGCAGCTGGGTGTGACCGTGAAGTTCCCGGACGGGTGGGAGGCGAACCACGCGGTCCTCTCCCATCTGGCCGAACACCGCGTCGCCTGGCAGCCGTGAGGCGGTCTTGCGCGGAGCGGGACAATGGATGGCGGCCCAAAGGCACGGGCCGTGAATCGAGGAGGAGTACGGACATGGCGGAACCCGAGCGGACGACCGAGCGCAGGTTGCGGCCGGCCCCGCTGGTCTTCGAGCCGTCGGAAGCTGCCGCCGACCCCGAGCACTTCTTCGACCTGGAGTCCATGGACGATCCGCGCGAGCTGCTGACGCGCTCGACGGAACTGGCGCTGGCGTTCCGCGCGGCAACGGACCGCGCGGTCGAGTTCCAGGCCATCGCGGCGGCCCAGCTCGCCGACCCCCGCCGCTTCGACCGCCTGACCCCGGCGGACATCGGCGAGCGCGCGGGCTGGACGGAGGACTACGCCAGAAAGATGATCGAATTCGGCACGGACCTGCTCCGCGGCGCGATCACGTAACGGGCCGGCGGCACTCTCCGGCCTGCTCGCGGTACCCGCCGCCTCGGGAAACGAACCACGCCCCGGCAGCCCCAAGCGCCCCCGTCAACATCACCCCGCATATGCCGAGGGCGCAAGATACTCCCCTCCGCCCCACCCTGTCCTCGTTTCTGTCAACCCACTGAAATTGCAGTGTCACCGCGGGTAAGTCTTGGAGACATGACCGCATGGCTGCGAGACCCGTCCCTGCCGACCTCCGTCCTCCCCGACGCCGGGGAGCACCTGGCGGCCCGCGTGACGCCCCCCGGCGCCGGGTGGCTTGCCTCCGCCGAGGCGTATCCGCGCTCCGCGCTCGCACAGTGGGAGGCGCGGCCCACCGCTCCCGCCGTGCTGCCCTGCGGCCTGGTCTTCGACGTGGTGAACGTCCCCGCGATCTTCGGGCGGCGGATGCTCGACCGGTTGTGGGCGGAGGGCCCCGGCTCCGGCCCGGTGGCCATGCACCGCGGCCGGATGATGCTGTTCGCCGCGCCCGGTACGGCGCAGCGTCTGCCGTCGCTGCTCGACTGGGAGGAGTGGGGCGACGCCGTGCCGCCGCCGCTCTGCCACGGCATGGGCGACGCGGTCACCGTCCCGCCCCTGACCCCGTCGAACACCGCCTCCGAGCCCCGCTGGCTGGTCGCCCCCGACACCCGGCAGCCCTGGCTGCCGGGCCCCGAGGTCCTGCTCTGGGCGTGCGTGCGGGCGGTGCGTGCTAAGGCCTCCGCAGAGGTACGGGTATCGATTTTTCCTCCCGCCGATCAGGATGCTAAGGTCTACGACGTCAGCAGGCGCCGCTAGCTCAGTTGGTTAGAGCAGCTGACTCTTAATCAGCGGGTCCGGGGTTCGAGTCCCTGGCGGCGCACAGAC
>NZ_JBEXRZ010000348.1:0-4251 GCF_040613325.1 Streptomyces sp. NPDC006283
CCGTCGCGGCTGGGCGGCGACGGTCGCGGGCGCCCCGCAGTGCACTGCGGGGCGCCCTTCACGGTGTTTCCACTCCTGGCAGGAGGCCGCGGTCGGTCAGCAGCGACCCGTCAGGAGACCTTGGCCATCGCCGCCGCGAGACCGTTGGCCCACAGCTGGTTCACGCGGGCACGCTCCTGCGAGTTCGGGTAGGCGTTCTGGCACGACGTGCCCGGACCGCCGCCCGACATCAGCTCGCTGCACGGACCCGAGTAGTGGTCGGGCAGGCCGAGCACGTGGCCCGTCTCATGGGCTGTGACGCGGGTGGAGTTGTACTGCTGGTTCTGCCGGTAGTCCAGGAAGATGTAGCCACGGCCGTGCCCGTCGGTGCTCGCGTACGAGCCGCGCGGGTCGTTGCCCTCGTAGTAGGAGAAGTCGGCGCCCGAGCCCTCTACCAGCCGGACATTGCTGACCGAGCTGTTCCAGATCTGGGTGCTGCTCGATATCTGGCTGCGGAAGCTGGGGGCGTTGCTCGCGTTGTAGACGACGGTCACGGCCTGCGCGCCGGGGTTCGCGGCGCGCTTCTTCGCGACCGACTTCACCACCGCGTCGAAGAAGGCCTTGGTCGCCTTGGCGTCCTCGGCGGAGCCTTCGTACGCGGCGTACGAAGGGGTGCTCGACGATGTCACGGCGGCCGTAGGGGAGTTGGCCGTGGTGGCAGCGGTCGCGGGTACGGCGAGAGCGGCGGCGAGGCCGAGGCCGAGAGCGGCGGAGAGCATGGTTCTCGGGTGACGCATGGGGGGCTCCTACTCGTCCGGTGAACGGAGTGTCGGTAGGGCGAGTGTCGGGGAGCCGACCCCCGCTGCGGATGATGCCAGGAGGCGATAGCGCAAGCGCATCACCCACTGGGGAGCGGCCTGTCCCGATCCGCCCGTCCTGCCCCGACTACGGTGTCTGGTGTGGCAGTTGGGACAGCCTTACGCTCGAATCCATGGAGCTCGAGGTGAGGCATCTGCGTGCGCTGTGCGCCATAGCCGACGCCGGCAGCCTGCACCGAGCAGCCCGGCAGCTCGGTGTCAGCCAGCCGTCCCTGACGACCCAGCTGCGCCGGATCGAGAACTTCCTCGGCGCGGCGCTCTTCTCCCGCGAACGGACCGGATGCCGTCCCACACCGCTCGGCCGTTCCGTGCTGAGCCGGGCCCGGCCGCTCGTGGCGGAGATGGGCGCGCTCGTCATGGAGGCGAGGGCGGCCGCGGCGGGCGAAGGCGGCCCGTTGCTGCGCATCGGCTCGACCGCCAGCCGGGCGCTCGCGGGCTGGCTGCGCCGACTGCGCAAACGGCTGCCGGGTACCGACATCTCGCTCCACATGGATGTGTCCGCCAACGCCCTGTTGCGGATGGTCGCCGCAGGCCAGCTCGACGTCGCGTTCGTGCACGAGGTGGAGGGCTGCCCGCTGCTGGTGCCGGAGGGGCTCGGCGTCCGCGTACTCGTCGAGCGTGAGCCGCAGTTCGTCTCCATGGCGCGCGACCACCCGGCCGCGACCGCCGCCGTCGTCGACCTTTCCGATCTCGCCCGTGACCGCTGGATGGTCGACCCCACCGTCGACGGGGAATGGGACGGGCTGCGCCGGGTGCTGGGCGCGGCCGGCATCGACCCGCCCGTGCTGCACGGCGATTACCACACCGCGGCATCCCTGATCGCGGTCGGCGAAGTGGTCGCTCCCTGCCAGCCGACCTCAGCCCCGCGCGAGGACATGGCCATCCGCCCGCTGCGCGGCGACCCCCTGGCTGTACGGCTGCTGCTGTTCTGCAGACCGGGAGCGTCCACCGAGTTGTACGAGACGGTGTACGCGGACCTGGCCGCCGCCTACCGGGAGGCGGCGATGCGGTCCGCCGCATACCGGCAGTGGCTGCTGCGCCACAACAGCCCGCTCCTGGGAGCGGCCACCCAGACCTCCGTCCCGGCGGCCTGAGGCGCCAGGACGCCGCTGTCGAGCAAGCTACGCGTCCGTACCGGGGAGCTGCTGAATGGCCATCAGTCCCCGTGTGGCCTCTCGCCACAGGACTTCGAGCGGGAGTAGAGCGTCACCTGAGCCCCCTTCACCTGCGTCCGCGAGCACTCGTGGAACTCGGTACGCAACACCTCGCGCTTGACCGCTTCCTGCTCGAAGGCGTCCTCCGGCTGGCCCGGGGGGTCGCTGAGCACCACGATCCGGTCCGTGGACCCCATGCGTCTGCGGATCTCGGCCGCCGGGAGCTCCACGCCCTGGAGCGTGGCGGAGGCCTGCGGGCTCGTCATCAGGGCGAGATCGACCAGTCCGGCGAACTCGTCGGGGTGGGAGAGCCGCCATTCACGGCGTCGCGCGGGGGCGAAGACGACTCCGTCGCCCGGGGCGGAGACCTGTCGCACCGCGTCCGCGATGGCCGTCACATCGTCCTTCCGGCTGTCGGGTGTCCTCATCTGCAATGTCACCGGAGTGAGCGCGAGCACCACGGACACGGCCACCGCCGCCACGGCCGCCGAGCGGGCGGCCCGGCTCCGCAGCGGCGCGCGAGCGGACGCCGAGGTGAGGAGCCCGCTCAGTGTCGTACCGACGAGCAGCGAGAACCCGATGTCGGTGAACAGGACGTACCGGTCCACGTACATGGGCTCGTGGACCGCGGCCAGCAGCAGTACCGCCGTCGGAACGACCGCGAGCGGCAGCGCCAGGCGCGCGACGACGGCATGCCCCGAGGCGAGGTACCTGGCGCACAGGACGGCCACCAGGGCCACTGCCGCGATCTCGAACCACTCCCTGGGTTTGGGCCCGCCGATCCACGAGACCTGGCCGGACTGCCCCATGCTGAACAGGACCAGCGGAACCAGCCCGACGAACGCGCACGCCGCGGCCACGGGCCATGACCGCCTGAGCCGCGGTGTCTTTCGTGAGAGGGCGACCGTGATGCCGTGCGCCGCCAGCGCAAGTGCCGCGAAGACGTGCAGCCAGCCCGCGGCAAGGACCGCGCACCCGTAGAGCACCCCGACGCGCCCGGAGGCCTCGGTCAGGGAGCGGGCCAGCAGGTAGGTGGCAAGGGCGACCGACGCGCAGACCATCGCGTAGGAGCGCCCTTCCTGCGCGTACATCTGCACTTCGGGAGTGGCCGCGAACACGAGTCCGCTCAGCACTCCCGCCCGGCGCCCCGCGAGGCGGAAGGCGGTCAGCCCGACGAGAGCGGCGGCCGCGGACACCGCCAGCACGGACGGCAGCCGGAGCGTGACGAGACCGCCGTCCCACACCGAGAAGAGGCCGTGCATGAAGAAGTAGTAGAGGCCGTGCACGGCATCGGCGTTGTCCAGCAGCACCCATATCTCACGGACGCTCCGGTGGGCGACCTGGTGGGTGACGGACTCGTCCCGCCACATCGACCCGTCCCGGGTCAGTCCCCACAGCCCAAGAGCCAGGGCGAGGGTGGCCGGTGCCAGAACGGACGGCAGCCGGCCGGCTGTTCCCGACGCGGTTCCCGGCCTCGCTTCCGACGGCGCCTGTGCTGCCCGACCGGGCCGCGAGGTCACGGCCGGATCTTCGGCCGGAGTCTGTTCCTGCAGGTCGATGGCTCCCCCTCACCGCACCGGAACCGGAGGTTGCCCGTCCAGTTGCCGCCTCATACGCCCGCACCCGGCCCCCAGGTCTCCGGATGAGGAGCCTGTGGGCCGGGTGCGGGAGGCTGACGCGAGATCAGGCCTTCTTGGTCTCCCAAAAGATCTTGTCGATCTGCGCGATGTAGTCCAGGGCCTTCTGGCCGGTCGCCGGGTCGGTGGACCCCTTGGCCGCCGAGAGCGCCTTCAGCGTGTCGTTGATGAGCTGGTGCAGCTCGGGGTACTTCTCGAAGTGCGGGGGCTTGAAGTAGTCGCTCCACAGCACAGAGACGTGGTGCTTGGCGAGCTCCGCGCGCTGCTCCTTGATAACGGTGGCGCGGGCGCGGAAGTGCGGGTCCTCGTTGGCCTGGTACTTCTCCTGGACGGCCTTGACCGACTCCGCCTCGATGCGGGCCTGGGCCGGGTCGTAGACACCGCAAGGCAGGTCGCAGTGGGCGCTGACCTTCACCTTGGGGGCAAACAGGCGGGAGAGCATGGAGCTGTCCTTCCTCGTGATCGTCTTCTCAGGTGGGACATTACTCCGTGAGGGACCCGTTTTCGCGGGTGCCCCCTTGCTTGGCGTTTAACGTCCGGCGTCGAATGGTCCGTCGAACTTGATCACTCGGTTCGGGATCCGGCGTACGCGGAGGCGGCCTT
>NZ_JBEXRZ010000349.1:0-4229 GCF_040613325.1 Streptomyces sp. NPDC006283
CGACATGATCAACCTGCGTGCTTCAACCCCCACCACACACAGACCAACGACCCAGGTCAGCCGCCGTCACCGCTAATCACGCACGAGGTCGTTAGCGAATTCACCTGCGATTGATCGGGGTTGGGTCGTGGCTTGACGACGGCCGCGCGGGTTCTTTATGTGTGACCAAGAAGTGGGCCCGCGCGGCTTTGTCCCGTCCTGCCTTCTGCGGTGTGAGTCGCCAGCGCCTCGGGGAGTTGCTCGATGGACTCGGACGCCCGGTGGCAGGCGGGCTGTGATGGCGAGCGTCATGACCGGCGTGGTGGTGCCCGACGCAGGCACCGCGGTGCGGGGCCGAAGTACACACTCACCTTCCATGGTCGGCTGGTGGTCACGCTCGTCGGCCTGCGCACCGGCCTCATTCAGGAGGCACTCGCCGTGGTCTGCGGTGTCAGCTCCTCCACGATTGTCCGGGCGATCGGCGAGGTTCGATCCGTACTCACTCGCGGCCGGCGGCTTCGCTGTGCCTGTTCGGGCTCACCCGCAGGCGCCGTGCCACCCGGCTTGATTTTCTCTCGAACAGCTCGGCCGCCTGCATCCGCACCGACTCCCGGCGTAGGCGTCCCAGACGTCAGCCCGCCCCCATCCGCATACCTCACACACAAATGAACTACAGCCAACAGCTCATGAACGTACGGCACTCCGGGAAACCTCACCCTAATGAGCCGAAGTCAGTAATGACGGGCGTATGGCTGGGCAAGGAGCTGTCCGAGGCGCAGGTGGCCGGGGAAGCCGATGAGATCCGGTACCGGCATCTACGCCGTTGACTCGAGCGAACTGCTCGGCTTCGGTACCGTGGCCGGGGCGCACTCCAGGCCGCTGTGCTGCACTACCTGGATGTGCAGGCCGAGAACCTCGGCGAGCGGATCATCATCCGCCAATACGACGACCCAGCCTGATTCTCACACGTCACAGGCTCGGTGACGGCAGTACGGCACACCGTAGATACGGTATGCCGTAATGACGTTTCGCCGCCAGAACGGCGGACCGTAATGCCGTTGTGCCGTTCCAACGGCGGTACGGTGAGCGATCCTACGCGCTGCTGAACCAGAAGGGGCTTCGACAGGCCCTGTGGCCGGAGCAGCTCCGCAGGGTGGACTCCCCGGCCAGCGCCCTGTCCTCGCGATCTGCGCTCGGTAGTACAAGGGGAGTGCGGGGTTGTTTCGTGTGCTGTGAGTTACCGGCAGGGGGTGTATGTGGCTCCGTCGCCGGCCTTGGCCGGACCTGTGCCGTCCACCATGTACGTCCAGGCGACGGTGTATCCGGACGGAACGCGGAACCGCACGTTGTATCCGCTCGGGCCGCACTCCTTGACCGAGAGGACGCTCGCGGGAGCGGGCCTTTCGATGCGGGCCCAGTTCGAACGGCACGAGGGGCTGTAGCGGAGCTGGACGGTCCCTGCCAGCGTGTTCACCCGCGCCACGGTGTACGCGTCGGCACTGCAGCCGGCCTGGTTGGGATCAAGCCCCCGGCAGCCCGAGCCGTGACAACCGGCTGTCGGTGCGGCCTGGGCGGCCGGCGCGAACGCGGTACCCGCGGCCGCCACCATGACACCAAGACCCACAGCGATGAACCTTTTCACCACAAACCTCCACGCACACTCTGACGACACGGTGACCGACAAACCGTCGGTTACCCCGCCGAGACGACGAACCACTCGGCGCAGCAACAGTGGACCTCCGCACCCGGCACACGAAAGACACTTTTCAGCTCACCCGTACGGCAGACCTCCCGCGCCCGACTTCGACAGCCCGCTGGGATCTGAACGAAACCCGAGCTCCGCCCCTGCCCGCCTTCGATGAAGGAGGCGGCCGGGGCCGGTCCTGTGCAGGCCGCCCCCGGGTCGTCGATCACCAGCTCCAGAGCGGGAACCCAGCCGACGCACCTCAAACTGGTGCTCTCGGTGGGACGCTTCACCAGGCTGACCGGCCGGCCGCCCGGCACGGTCGTCGCCGACTGCGGCTTCAGCACCGCGGCCAACGACTTGGCTCTCCGGTCAGTCCTCCTTCCCCGCGTTTACGATCAGGGAGGCCTTCAGATCAGCCAGCTTCCGCTCGAGGTTCGAGCTCGCCACGTCGACGCCGATTGGCCCAGGAGCTGGCAGGCGTGTATCAGGAGGTCCGCAAGCAGACGGACAGTGCGCGTGAGGAGTTTCTTTGAGGCGTCACGGGAGACGATGCGGACGCCGCCCCGCCCGGGCCGCCGAAGGAGGCCCACATGACGTTGCAGGAGTGACGGCCGCCACCTTGGCGCGGGAGCCGCCGGGCCGATGCCTCGACTCGCATGCTTCATGGGCCATTGTGTTGATTCGTTGCCGCGCCTCTCAACTGCGTTGCCTTCAGCACCGAATGATGCCCTGGGGAAGTTGCTGGGCTTCCCGTCGGTTCGAGAAGGAGCAGTTCACATGAGTCCTGAGAATAGGTCCCCTGGCGGTTTCGGTCTTCCTCGGCGGGGCAGGTGGTTCGTTGGCAGTGCGATGGCATCGGTGGCGCTGGGGATGCTGGGCTTCTCCGGCACCGCGGTGGCGACCGGCGCGCAGCAACAGGTGGTCCCGGCGAACGAGGCGCCTGAAGGTGACGAATGTAAGGGCAACGGGTTCGAGCTTTCCGGCTTCATGGGGCCGATGGGCGACGATTTTGACCTCGGCTTTGGCGGCACGGACAAGTGCAGGGTCGGCCCCACCGGTCCGACCGGTCCGACCGGCCCCACCGGCCCGAAGGGCGACACTGGCCCGATCGGCGACACCGGACCTGCAGCCACGCTCCACATCACTAGGGTGTTCGGGAACCAAGTCTTCGTGACGCCGCCTAGCAGGTCCGAAACCAGCACCGCCGTCTGTCCGGAGGGGCAGGTGGCGATCTCCGGCGGTTACGGCCTGACCTTCGGTGCGATCGCAGGTGTCTCCCGGCAGACCACGACCAACACCCCCGGCGACAGTTGGGAGGTCTTCGTCGAGAATCCTTACTCCACCAATGACCAATCCGGGATTGCCATCGCGTACTGCGCACCCGGAACATCAGCCGCAGCAGCAAGCACCAACGGTGCGGAAGGGCTCACGCCGCGTTCCTGAGCCTGTTTTGGCTGGTTCAAGGGCGGCTCTGCTCAGTCCGTAGAGTTCAGGATGAACTGTGCGGGGGAAAACCATGAGTCGCTCACCTGGCTAGCCGAGCGGGAGTTCCTGAGGATCGCGTGAAAGCTCTCGGCATCGAGCCCTGACACGACGGCCCCGACCCTCCTGGGACGCTGTTGGTAAATCCGCCCCGCTGGATCTCATCCGGCGGGGCGGAGTGCTGCGAAGGGTGAGATGCGGGTGCGGGCGAGGGGCTTGCCGGTGAGCCAGGTATCGATGCGGGCGAGGTTGATGGCGGCGCCGGTGAGGTGGTGTTGCAACTGGGTCTTCGCGAGGCCGCGGTAGCGGGATCTGCGCAGGCCGAAGGCTTGGACGCCCTGGGAGATGGTGCCCTCGACGCCGGCGCGGTGTCCGTAGCGGCGGCGCCAGTGGTCGGTGTCCTGTTCGGTGCGGGCCTGCTGGAGAATCTCGTGCTCTCTTCGGCCGCAGGGTCAGGTTGCGGCCGGTTTCGGCGTTGGTGCAGGAGGTCCGCAGTTCGCAGGGGCCGCAGTGCCGTTCGGCGAAGCGGACGCGGGTGACTGGGGTGCCGCGGTGGCTCTGGGCGTCTCTCCACGAAACGCTGGTGTGGCCGCCGGGGCAGACGGCCCGGCGCTGGTCCCAGTCGATGGTGAAGCGGGTGCTGTCGAAGAAGTCGCCGGCCGCCTGCTGCCGGTTGGTGTTCTTTCCGACCGGTCCAACGAGGGTGATGCTGTGATCGCGGCGGGCGTGGTTGATCTGTTCGGCGTCGACGTATCCGGCGTCCACCAGGTGTTCGTCCGGCACCAGTCCGCGTTCGGCCAGGGCGGTATGGAGGTTCTCCAGCACCGCGTGGTCGTTGACCGGTGCCGGGGTGGTGTGGATGTGGGTGATCAGGTGCGGGGCGTCGGGCTCGCAGGTCTCGCTGAGGTGGACTTTGTAGCCTGACCAGCCCAGATCCCGCTTCGCCGCGGTCCTGGCCTCGGGCTCGTGGGCTTCAGTGGCTCACTTAGTACTGCAACGGTTCTTGTCGTGACGGTTGTTTGGTTTCGGGTGGTGTGTGGCCGCGTTGTTTGTAGTGGCTGAGGCGGGCTTGGTGTTGTCG
>NZ_JBEXRZ010000350.1:0-4176 GCF_040613325.1 Streptomyces sp. NPDC006283
CCCCGGGCCGCTGCGGCCCGGGGGTCCGATGCACTGCGCCGTGTCGCCGGCGCGCACGAGGGGGAGCGGGTGCTGGTCGTCGCCCACAACACCCTGCTGCGGCTGGTGCTCTGCGAGCTGCTGGGCATCCCGCTCCGCGACTACCGCAGGGTCTTCCCGCAGCTGCGCAACGCCGCGGTCACCGAGATCCGGCTGGCCGGCGACGGTGGGCCGGCCGCGCTGCTCGGACTCAATCTGCCGTGCTGACCTCGGCCGCGGCCCGGGACTCGCGCACCTTCTGGAGCACGAAGCCGGCAACGGCCAGCAGCAGGGTCAGACCGCCGGTCCACACCAGCTGGACCCGGGTGCCCGGCTCACGCGCCATCAGGACGAACACCGCGGCCATGCCCAGCAGCGCCACCCAGGTCAGACCGGGGTACAGCCACATCTTCACGACCAGCTTCTCGGGCGCCTCGCGCTCGGTGCGGCGGCGCAGCAGCAGCTGGGAGACGGCGATGAAGATCCAGACGACCAGGATGATCGCGCCGATCGTGTTGAGCAGCCACTGGAAGATGTCGTTCGGCCGCCAGTAGCTGAGCAGCACGCACAGGAAGCCGAAGACGGAGGAGGACAGTACGGCGATGCGCGGCACGCCGCCGAAGATCCGTCCGAGCGCCTTCGGGCCCTGCCTGCGGGCCACCAGCGAGCAGGCCATGCGGGACGCGCCGTAGATGTTCGCGTTCATCGCGGAGAGCAGGGCGACGAAGACGACGACCTGGAGCACCGTGGCCGCGCCGGGGATGTCGAGGTGGTTGAGCGTGGTGACGTACGGGCCCTTGTCCGGGTTGGCGACGTCCGGGTCGTTCCACGGCACCAGCGTCACGATGACCGCCATCGAGCCGATGTAGAAGACCGCGATACGCCACATCGCGGTGCGCACCGCCTTGGCGACGCCCTGCACCGGGTGCTCGGACTCGGCGGCGGCGATGGTGACCGTCTCCAGACCGCCGTAGGCGAAGACGGAGGCGAGCAGTCCGACGACCAGTCCCTCCGTGCCGTTCGGCATGAAACCGCCGTCGCCCGTGAGGTTGGCGGTCCCGGGGGCGTCCGTGCCCGGCAGCACGCCCACGATGGCGAGCACGCCGATGCCCAGGAAGACCACGATCGCGCCGACCTTGAGGGCGGCGAACCAGAACTCGAACTCGCCGAAGTTCTTCACGGCGGCCAGGTTCGTTCCGCAGAAGACCAGCATGAACAGCGCGACCCAGGCCCATTCCGGTGTCCCCGGCAGCCAGCCCGTCATGATCTTGGCGGCGCCGATGCCCTCGAGGCCGACCGCCACGCAGAGCAGGAACCAGAACGCCCAGCCGGCCGTGAAGCCCGCCCACGGGCCGATGGCCCTCTCCGCGTGCACGGAGAAGGAGCCGGAAGCCGGGTTCGCCGCCGACATCTCGCCGAGCATGCGCATCACCAGCATGACGAGCAGACCGGAGATGGCGTAGGCGACGACGATCGAGGGGCCGGCCGCGGCGATGCCCGCGCCGGAACCGACGAAGAGCCCGGCGCCGATGACACCTCCGAGGGCGATCATCGACAGATGGCGTTGTTTGAGCCCGTGCGTGAGCGTGGCGTCGGCCTGCTGGTCGACGGGCGCTGGCGCGGTGGTCCGAGACATGGGCATGCCCTGTTCATGAGCCGAGACGGGGGAGCGGACCAGTCTGGTCACGTGCACCGGTTACAGGGAACAGATGTCCGCTATACGGTCACGATGTTCACGGAAGGTCAACAACCGCACACAAAAAGGCCACAAGTCAGCGGCGCCGTGCACGCATCTCCCGCGCGGCCGAAACCAGGAGGACGAGGCCGGTCGCGCCACCCGACCACAGCACCTGCGGCCGGGCCTGTTCGTCCGTCAGCATCAGCACCAGCACGGCCGCCATCGCCGCCAGAGCCGCCCAGGTGAGCCACGGGAACGCCCACATCCGCAAGGTCAGCAGCTCCGGGGCCTGGCTCTCGAGGCGTCGGCGCAGCCGCAGTTGGGCCACGGCGATGAAGGCCCACACGAACAGCAGTACCGCGCCCACCGAGTTGAGCATGTAGAGGAAGACGGAATCAGGCCACCGCAGATTGAGCAGCACGGAGACGAAGCCGAACGCGACAGAGGCCAGCACCGCCCGGCGCGGCACGCCGCCGGCGGTGACCTTCAGCAGACCCTTCGGCGCCTCACCGCGCTCCGCGAGGGAGAACACCATCCGCGAGGAGCCGTACAGATTGGCGTTGAGCGCGGACAGCAGCGCCACGAAGATCACGATCTCCATGATCCGGCCGGCGCTCGGCACGCCGATCGAGTCCAGCACCGCGACATACGGGCTCAGGCCCGCCTTCTGCGCGGTCCACGGCAGCACGGTCACGATGACCAGCATCGAGCCCACATAGAAGAAGAGGATGCGGACCACGGCGCTGCGTACGGCGCGCCCCACCGCGTGAGCGGGGTCCTTGGTCTCCGCGGCGGCGATCGTGACGACCTCGAGGCCTCCGAAGGCGAAGACGACGACGAGCACACCGGAGATCACCCCGGACCAGCCGTTCGGCAGGAAGCCGCCGTCGCCCGTGAGATGGGTCAGACCGACCGGTTCCGTGTCGGGGAGCAGCCCGAAGATCGCGAGCGTTCCCAGCGCCAGGAAGAGGACGATCGCGCCGACCTTGAGGGCGGCGAACCAGAACTCGAACTCGCCGAAGTTCTTCACGGCCGCGAGGTTGGCGACGGTGAAGACCACCATGAAGACCAGCACCCAGCCCCACTGGGGGACGGCAGGCACCCAGCCGTGCGCGATGCCCGCGGCCCCCGTGGCCTCCACGGCGAGCACGACCACCAGCAGGAACCAGTAGAGCCAGCCGACGCTGAAGCCGGCCCAGCGGCCCAGCGCCCGCTCCGCGTGCACCGAGAAGGAACCTGACGCGGGCATCGCCGACGACATCTCGCCGAGCATCCGCATCACCAGCATCGCGATGGTGCCCGAGATCAGATACGACAGCACGATGCCGGGACCGGCGACGGAGATGCCCGCGCCCGACCCCACGAACAGACCGGCACCGATCACCCCGCCGAGGCCCAGCATGGTCAGGTGGCGCTGCTTGAGCCCGTGGCTCAGGGGTTCGGCCTCTGCGGCCAGGGGCGGGGGCGGTGCGTCGCGCATGTGCTGGAGAACTCTCGGCTCACTCTGTACGAGTCATGGGGCGAGTTATTGGGTCTCTACAGTCTCTCCGAGCAAGGCCCGCCGACGCAAAACGGTCCTCGAGCCCCGGACCTCAGTGACGAGTGTCACGTCGGCATCGGCATGATCCATGCTCTTTGTGTGAACCCCACCAAGCCGTCAACGGCCGCTTTGTGGGCGGCTGCTGGTGATCGAGCGATTCTCCGTGGGCTACGGTCAGCCTGTTCCGAACTGCCCTCACCTTTTTGCGGAGTCCTGATGAGCACTGCTGCCGCCCCCGTTCGAACCGGAGCGGTCCTCGCCGACCTGCTGCCCGCATCCCGGGTCCGGGACATCACCCTCGTCGTCGGCGGCGCCGCCCTCACCGGCATCGCGGCCCAGATCGCCGTCCCGGTCCCCGGCTCCCCGGTCCCGGTCTCGGGCCAGACCTTCGCCGCCCTGCTCGTCGGCACGGCCCTCGGCGCCCGCCGCGGCTTCCTGTCCCTCGCCCTGTACGCCGTCGCCGGCATGGCGGGCGTGCCGTGGTTCGCCCAGGCGACCTCCGGCTACGCGATGCCGTCCTTCGGCTACATCCTCGGCATGCTGCTCGCCGCCACCGTCGTGGGCGCCCTCGCCCGCCGCGGCGCCGACCGCTCCGTGCTGCGCATGGCGGGTGCGATGGCCGCGGGCTCCGCGATCATCTACGCGGTGGGTGTGCCGTACCTGGCCCTCGCCACCGGTATGTCCCTGGGGGAGGCGGTCGCCGCCGGCCTGGTCCCGTTCCTCATTGGTGACGCGCTGAAGGCCGCCCTGGCGATGGGCGCGGTGCCCACCGCGTGGAAGCTCATCGGCCGCCGCGGCTGACACCGGGGTTTTGTCCCTCAACCCTCATCCGCAGAAGAGGCTCGCCGGGTCGTGCAGTGACCTGAGACAGGCCGGCCGGATGATCTTTTTTTTGTCGTTCTGGCCCTGCGTCAGGGCGGCGCCGCGCAACCCCATTCCG
>NZ_JBEXRZ010000351.1:0-4113 GCF_040613325.1 Streptomyces sp. NPDC006283
TTGGCACACTGTTGAGTTCTCAAGGAACGGACGCTTCCTTTGTACTCACCCTTGCGGGCTTTCCTCCGGGCGCTTCCCTTCGGTCTTGCGTTTCCAACCTTACCAGATCCGTTTTCCGTTCCGTTTCCGGTTCGGATTTCATTTCCGGTGGCCGTTGGAGGGCCTTTTGCCTTTCGACTGAACCCGACTTTATCAGAATCATTTCGGCCGACCTAATCGGCTCGGCTTCGTGATTCGAATGATGAATCGGGATGGGCTCCGTGGAAGGTGATCCCCAGCGAGAGCCAGACAGACTTTAAAGGTTCACGCTCGAACTTGTCCCGTCCGAGGCAACCCGTAAAATCTACCTCCCCGCTGCTCCTGTGTCAACAGGTTCGCGAGGCGAGGAGGAGACTAGCAGCTCGGAGGGCGTCGACGCACATCAGGCGGCCGTGGGGAGTTCCGCGCTGCGGTCGAGTGCCTCCACATCGCCCGTCTCCCCTGCGCGTGCCGCCCTGCCGCCGAGGACGTAGACGTAGGCGAGGAAGGCCAGCTCGGCGACGACACCGATGGTGATGCGCGCCCAGGTCGGGAGACCGGACGGGGTCACGAAGCCTTCGATCAGGCCTGACACGAACAGCACCAGAGCCAGGCCGATCGCCATGCCGAGGGCCGCCCGGCCTTGCTGGGCCAGGGCCGTGCGGCGGGATTGCGGTCCGGGGTCGATGACCGTCCAGCCCAGACGCAGACCTGTGCCGGCCGCGACGAAGACGGCTGTGAGTTCCAGCAGACCGTGCGGGAGCACCAGGCCGAGGAAGACGTCGAGTCGGCCGGCCGACGACATGAGGCCGATTCCGACGCCCAGATTCAGCATGTTCAGGAAGAGGATCCAGAGGACCGGGAGGCACAGGAAGGCGCCGAGTGTGAGGCACATGGCGGCTGCCTGGGCGTTGTTCGTCCAGACCTGTGCGGCGAACGAGGCCGCGGGGTGGCTCGAGTAGTACGTCTCGTACTCACCGCCGGGGCGGGTCAGCTGCTGGAGCTCCTCCGGAGCCCCGATCGCGCTCTGCACCTCGGGATGGGTTCCGATCCACCAGCCGATGAGGGCAGCCACAAGGGTGGAGAGCACGGCGGTCGGTATCCACCAGTGGCGGGAGTGGTAGACCGCGGCCGGAAAGCCGGCAGTAAGGAAAGTGACCACATCCCTCCAGCCGGCCCGTCGGGTGCCGGTGACGATGGCGCGGGCGCGTGCCACGAGCTGGGTGAGCCTTGCCGTCAGTGCCGGCTCAGGGGCACTGGACTGGATTTGGGAGAGATGGGTGGCCGTGCGCTGGTACAGAGCGACGAGCTCATCGGCTTCCGCGCCCGTGAGGTGGCTTCCGCGACGGAGGAGGTGGTCCAGGCGGTCCCACTCTGCGCGATGGGCGGTCACGAAGACATCGAGATCCATGGTCGGCTGCTGCTCCAGGCAATGGGTGCGTACGGTCCGTACTACTGCACTACTGCGACACGCTGCGGGTCAGCTTGGCAGACTGAGTAATCAAGGGGCAGGGAAGGTCGACAAACGCGAGGGGCGGCACAGTGAGTGGGCTAGTGACGGGTGACGCAGTCGTACTGGGGCTGCAACCGGCGAGACTGCCGAGCCGGGCCCTCGCTCTCGTGATCGATCTGGTCGTGGTGTTGTTCGTCTACCTCCTGCTGTCGATCGGGCTCGCCGTGGCGACGGCGTCGTTGGACGAAGCGGCTGTCATGGCGGTGTCCATCGCTTCGTTTCTGCTGGTGCTGGTGGGCGCGCCGATAGCGGTGGAGACGCTCAGCCATGGGCGGTCGCTCGGGAAGCTGGCGTGCGGGCTGCGCGTCATACGGGACGACGGGGGGCCGATTCGTTTCCGCCATGCCCTGGTGCGGGGCGCGATGGGGGTCGTCGAGATCCTCTTCTCGTTCGGTGTCATCGCTTGCATCGCATCGTTGGTGTCGGCGCGAGGCCGGCGTATCGGAGACGTCTTCGCCGGGACGTTGGTGGTGCGGGAGCGGATACCCGCGGGGCGAGGCCCGATGGTGGCGCCTCCCCCGCCGCCGTGGCTCGTCGGACGGTTCTCGCAGCTCGACCTGTCGGGTGTGCCGGACGACCTGTGGCTTGCGATACGCCAGTACCTGACACGGATGAGACAGCTGGACCCGGCAGTGAGCTGGTCCATGGCTCAACAACTGGCCGCTGATCTGGCGATGCGTACCGGGGCTCCCACGCCGCAGGGCGTCCCGCCGGCTGCCTATCTGGCAGCCGTGGTGAACGAGCGGCAGGCCCGTGACGCCCGGCGGGCGTTCACCGCGCCCACCTCGAGCGCCCCCGGCGCGTCTGCCGGCGGCCCCTCGCACCACATCGACGCTCCCTCCGCTCCTGCCTCGGCGACCGGGGCGGCCCTGCCGGAAGCCGAGCCCGCCGCTGAAGCTGCTGCGCCTGTCGGCACCAAAGTCGCGTCGGGAACGGCACAGCGTCCCTCGGTGACGGACGGCTCGAAGATGCCGCCGCCCAGGCCGGCCGGCGGATTCGCCCCACCCGCGTAGGTGCAGGCCGACCGCTGTCGGTCGGCACGCTCACGCTCAGACGGACGCCCCGCGGGTTGCCTCGGAACAGCCGCTCAGGCCCCGCTCTGCCGCCGGTCTCTCACACGACCCGTCCTTCGCCGTTCTTCACGGCTCATCGCGACTGCTCCGCCGCCGTTCCGCCGCGGTTCAGAGGAAGGTCGAAGGCGGGGTCTCGAGGTCCTCGAGCTCGATGCCGGGGGCCGCGAGGACCACGTCCCCCGCGATGTGGACGGCATGCTGTTCGCCCGTGTCCAGGGCGCTGACCTGGTACTCGTCCACTGTCAGAGGGCCGTTGTCAGTGGCATGCGCTTCACTCTTCACCAAGGCCCAGGACTGGTCGACGGTTCGGGGTGCGAGGACGGGATCCGTGAAGGCGACGAGGCGGAGGCGGGTCGCGGGGGCGCCGGGTGCGAGGCGCAGCAGACGGGCAGTTGCGACGAGGAAGGCGGGGGAAGTGCCGGTGAACGCGTGGGCGGGGGCGTTGCCTTCCTGCGCGTGAGCGCCGGTGGGGTCGGTGCGGACCCAGGTGACGCCATCGATGGCTGCGCCGCGGACCTGCCAGCTCGCGGCGTGCAGTTCGAGACGGATGGGGCGGCCGAGTTCGTCGATGGCCAGATCGACGGAGCCGGCGTCGGCGCCGGAAGGGGTGGTGGTTCGGGACACGTAGCGCCAGCCGGAAGGGCCGGGGGCGCACTGGAAGTGTTCTTCACCGAGGGGGGTGTGATCGTGCGGATCGTGGAGCGAATAACGGCCGCGAGGCATGGGGGCGTAGGTGTCCTTGTGCGGTGAGGCGTCAGCCGGAGCCGTTCGAGGAGAGTACGGGGCAGGCCCCCGACACGGGGGTGCGGGGGCCTGCCTGGTGCTGCTGTGCTGTGCAGCGGAGCTGCCCGGTGCGTGCTGCTGCCTGCGGGCGCGTGCTGCGCGGCGTGATCAGTAGCGGTAGTGGTCGGGCTTGTACGGGCCGTCGACCTCGACGCCGATGTAGGAGGCCTGCTCCGGGCGCAGGGTGGTCAGCTTGACGCCCAGCGCGTCCAGGTGCAGCCGGGCGACCTTCTCGTCCAGGTGCTTGGGCAGCACGTACACGTCGGTCGGGTACTCCTGCGGCTTGGTGAACAGCTCGATCTGGGCCAGCGTCTGGTCCGCGAACGAGTTGGACATCACGAAGGAGGGGTGGCCGGTCGCGTTGCCCAGGTTCAGCAGCCGGCCCTCGGACAGCACGATCAGCACCTTGCCGTCCGGGAACGTCCAGGTGTGGACCTGCGGCTTGACCTCGTCCTTGACGATGCCGTCGATCGCGGCCAGGCCCGCCATGTCGATCTCGTTGTCGAAGTGGCCGATGTTGCCCACGATCGCCTGGTGCTTCATCCGGGCCATGTCCGAGGCCATGATGATGTCCTTGTTGCCGGTCGTTGTGATGAAGATGTCGGCGCTCTCGACCACCTCGTCCAGCGTGGTCACCTGGTAGCCGTCCATCGCCGCCTGCAGCGCGCAGATCGGGTCGATCTCCGTGATGATCACCCGCGCGCCCTGGCCGCGCAGCGACTCCGC
>NZ_JBEXRZ010000352.1:0-4061 GCF_040613325.1 Streptomyces sp. NPDC006283
AAATATTTTTTGTTTTTTTCTAGTAAAAACTGAGGAAAAAAAGAAAAAAGCGGCCCCCCCCCCGCGCGCCCCACCCCCCGGCACTGCGTCAGATCTCAGGGAGCGGCACTCACCCAGGGGTCACCCGGCCGCGCCAGCCGCCCGTCTCTCCGCCCTGGTGCTCGATGAACTCCTTGAAGCGCCTCATGTCCCCCTTGACGCGTCGGTCGATCATGCCGGACGCGCTGGCGGCCTTCTCGGCCATGCCATGGGGTTCGATGTCCATGACGAGCTCCACACGGGTGTGGGTGTCGTCCAGAGGCTGGAAGCGGACCATGCCCATCTGGCGGGTGTCCCCGCTGGTGGTACGCCAGGCGATCCGATCGTCGGGCAGCTGGTCGATGATCTCGGTGTCGAACTCCCGATGTACCCCGCCGATCTTCGTCGTCCAGTGGTTGTGCCGGTCGTCGATCTGCCGGACCTCTTCCACACCCTCCATGAACTGGGGGAACTCCTCGAACATCGTCCACTGGTTGTAAGCGGTGTGAAGCGGGACGTCCACGTCCACGGATTCCTTCACCATGCTCATCGTTGTGCCTCCTCCCGCTCGACCGTCACGCGGGGGCTTTCCGCCGCGCGGTCGGGGACGAGAAGGCGGGTACCCAGAGCCCACGCGATGATGCCCGCGTTCCCGGGCTCCCTCAGCGGCGCCCCTCCGGCGTCGTCGGAGATGTCACAGCTGCGGGAACTCTGGCGCGACCTTGAGCTCCCCGGCTGCCGTAGCCCAGATCACGGCCTGGGCCGACTCGACGGTGACCCGGGGGTCGCCCAGCATCAGACGGATGCCGAAGCCGTCGCAGAGGGCGAGCAGCGTGGTGCTGACGGCGTCGACGTCGCAGTCGGCGAACTGCCCTGCGTCGATACCGCGTTTGAGGGCCTGGCCCACCCAGGTGTGCAGTTGGTCGTACAGGTCGACGGCCAGGCGCTGGGCGGTCTCGTCGCGCAGTGCCCGCACCCACAGCTCCTGCCACAGCCGCCAGTCCTGGCGCAGTTCCGGGTCGGTCGGCAGGAGGCTGTGCAGGATGCGGGCGAGGATGACGGAAGCGGGCACCGAGTCGGCGTCCCGTTCGAGTTCGGTGCTCGTGTGGGCGAAGGAGTGCGTCATCGCCTCGGCGAAGAGCTTCTCGCGGTTCTCGAAGTGGTAGTGGAGCAGCGCCGTCGAGACCCCGGCGTGCTCCGCGACCATGCGCATACGGATCTTCTCGAAGCCGACCTCGGCGATCACTTCGATCGCGGCGACAAGGATCCGCTCGCGTGTCTCGCGAGTGCGTTCGGCGCTGGACACGTGCGTGCTCCCCTGGTCGGTCTGTCGGTGCGGTGGCCGGGAGTGCGCCGGCCGCCGCCGTGTCCCATCTTCCCGCATCGGTGCGGGAGCTGGGCGGGGCGGTGGGCGGTCGGTGGTGGGTCGGTGGTGGGTCGGTGGATGGAGGGTCACTGGTAGGTGTGGAACCCGCGGCCCGATTTGCGGCCGAGCAGGCCCGCGTCGACCATGCGGGCCAGCAGCGGCGGTGGGGCGTGAAGGGGCTCGCGGAACTCGTCGTACATCGACTCGGCGATGGCCTGGGTGGTGTCGAGTCCGATGAGGTCGATGAGGGCGAGCGGGCCGAGCGGGTGGGCGCAGCCGAGCGTCATCGCACGGTCGATGTCCTCGGCCGACGCGGTTCCCGACTCGACCATGCGGACGGCCGCGAGCAGATAGGGCACGAGCAGGGCGTTGACGACGAAGCCCGACCGGTCCCGGGCGCGTACGACCTGCTTGCCCAGCACGCCGGAGGCGAAGGCCTCGGCGCGGCGGGCGGTGGTCTCTCCGGTGAGCAGGGACGGCACCAGTTCCACCAGCGGCAGGACGGGCACGGGATTGAAGAAGTGCAGGCCCACCACCTGTTCGGGGCGGGAGGTGGTGGCGGCGAGGCGGATGACGGGGATGGACGAGGTGTTGGTCGCAAGGATGGCGTCCTGGCGCCGTACCACGGCGTCCAGCCGTGTGAACACCTCCACCTTCGCCGCTTCGTCCTCTGCGACCGCCTCGACGACGAGGTCCCGGTCCGCCAGCCGTTCCAGGTCGGCGGTGACGGTGATCCGTGCCAGGGCGGCGTCCCCGTCCGTCGTGGTGAGTTTGCCCGCAGCGGCCGCGCGTGCGAGGGATGCGGCGATACGGGCGCGGCCGGCGTCCGCGGCGGTGGCGTCGGATTCGGCGACGACGACGTCGAGTCCGGCGCGGGCACACACCTCGGCGATGCCGGAACCCATCAGGCCGCAGCCCACGACGCCGACGCGTTCGACGGGGCCGCCGCTTCCCGGGGGCCGGGGCTCGCGTTCTGCGGTGAGGGGCTCGGTCCCGGTCATGTGTTGCTCCTTTCCGAGCGGTCGGCGGCACCGGAAGGCCCGGGGCGGCAGGTGTGGGAGGGTGGCGGCCCGGGGAGATTGGGCGGCCGTGTCCGGAGGGTGGCGGCCCCGGCGGGAGGGGCCGGGGCCGCCGGCTTCAGGCGAACGGCTCTCAGTCGGAGGCCAGTTGGAGAACGCCGGTGCCGCGCTTGACGATTTCGCCCGCGACGATGAGCCGCTGGATCTCGGAGGTGCCCTCCCAGATCCGGTCGACGCGCAGCTCGCGATAGAGGCGTTCGACCGGGTAGGAACGGTCGTAGCCGCGGCCGCCGAAGATCTGCAGGCAGCGGTCGACGACGCGGCCCGACGCCTCGCTCGCCGCCAGCTTGGCGATGGCCGCCTTGGCGTGCAGGGTCTTGCGGTCGACGGTGCCCTCGGTCACCTCCCAGGCGACCTGGTGGGTGTAGGCGCGGTTGACGGCGATGTCGACGGCGCAGTCAGCGAGCATGCCCTGGATGAGCTGGAAGTCGGCGATCCGCGAGCCGAACTGACGCCGCTCGACGGCCCACTCACGGGCCAGCTCCAGCGCACGCTCCGCCGCGCCGATGGTGCGGGCGGCGATCATCAGGCGTTCCTCGGTGAACCAGGAGCGGGTGATGTCGTAGCCGTTGCCTACGCCGCCGAGCACGGCGTCGGCCGGGACCCGCACGTCCGTGAAGGTGAACTCGGGGTGCTCGTAGACGAAGGTGTGCATGAAGCGCGGCACACGCGTCATCTCGATGCCGGGAGTGTCCTTGTCGACGAGGAAGAGGGTCGGGGCCCGGTCCTCGCCCGCCGCCGCGAGGACGATCAGGAAGTCGGCGTGGTCGCCGACGGTGACGAACCACTTCTCACCGTTGATGTCCCACTGTCCGTCGGTGGTTCGGGTCGCGGTCGTCGTGAGGTTCTGCGGGTCGGAGCCGGCTCCCGGCTCGGTGACGGCGTAGCAGTCGCGGCGCTCGCCGCGGATGACGGGGACGAGGAAGCGTTCGCGCTGCTCGGGGGTGCAGAAGCGGAGGGCGTTGGCGGGGCGCCAGACCATGTCCCACAGGGCGCCGGTGAGCCGGCCCAGCTCCCCCTGCACGACGGCCTGTTCGAAGATGGTGAGCCCTGCTCCGCCCCACTCGGTGGGCATGTTGACGGCCTGGAGGCCGCTGTCGAGCACGGCGTCGCGGATGTCGGCGTGTGCCTGGGGCGACAGGCCGTTGTTCTCCTCGCAGTCGAGTTCGTAGGCCGTGATGACGTCGGTGAGCCTGCGGGCGGCGGCCTTGAGTTCCTGCTGGCGGGCGGTGAGGCGGAAGTCCATGTCGGTCCTCGGGATGGCAGGTGGCGGGGCGGGGGCGGGGCTGGCGGGGCGATCAGTGACGGGGCAGGGCGAGGGCCCGGGTGCCGCGCTTGATCAGTTCGTTGGCGATGATCAAGCGCTGGATCTCGGAGGTGCCCTCCCAGATCCGGTCGACGCGCAGCTCGCGATAGAGGCGTTCGACCGGGTAGGAACGGTCGTAGCCGCGGCCTCCGAAGATCTGCAGGCAGCGGTCCACCACCCGGCCGGCCGCCTCGCTCGCCGCGAGCTTGGCCGTCGAGGCCTTGGCGTGCAGGGTCTTGCGGTCGGTGTGACAACCTGCGCAGGGACGCCCTGGTTCAGATGAAGTCGCAGC
>NZ_JBEXRZ010000353.1:0-4029 GCF_040613325.1 Streptomyces sp. NPDC006283
CCGCAATGCAAACGCCCCGTGGCAGCGCCGCCGCGGAGCGCAGTCGGTGTGCCATGGCCTCCGGCCTTTGTCGTTCGTGGGAGCCGCCAGGATCAGGCGGTTCCGCGGAACAGCTCCCACAGCTGGAGGTCGGAGCTGGAGTTGAGCGCCCACTCGACACCACTGACGTTCTCGCGTGCGGCGACGTACTGCTTGCCCTGCCAGAGCGGCAGCACGGGCACGTCGTTGGCGACGATGTCCTGGATCTGCTTGAAGGCCGGCGACGCCGCGGTGCGGTCGGCCTCACGGCGCGACTGCGGGATCAGTTCAAGAGCCTTGTCGCTGACGTAGGGCGAGTTGAGGAAGTTGCCCTTGTCGAGGAACGGCGCGGTGTAGTTGTCCGGGTCCGGGAAGTCGGGGAACCAGCCCAGCCCGTAGACGGCGTAGTCGCCGCGCTTCTGGGCGGGACGGAACTTGGCCCACTCGGCGCCCTCGATCTTGACGTCGAACAGCTTGCTCGCGTTGAGCTGGTCGCGGAGCGCCTCGAACTCCTTGGCCGTGCCCTCGCCGTAGTGGTCCGTGGTGTAGTGCAGCGTGAGCTTGACCGGCGTGCTGATGCCGGCGTTGCTCAGGATGCTCGCGGCGTTCGCGCGGCTGGGCTCGCCGTACTTGTTGAAGAACGAGTTCGTGTGCGCGGAGATGCTCGACGGGATGAGCGAGTAGAGGGGCTCGGCGGTGGCGCCGTACACCTCCTGAGCGATCTGGCCGCGATCGACGAGCGACGCGATGGCCTGGCGGACGGCCTTGTTCTTGACCGCCGGGGCGTTGGTGTTGAAGGCGAGGTAGCGGATCTCCAGGCCCGGCATCTCGGTGAGCTCGATGCCTTCCTTCGGATTTTCCAGCAGGTTCTTGATCTGCTCCGGCGACATGGCACGGGTCATCAGGTCGATGTCGCCCTCCTCGAGCGCCTTGCCCATGGAGGCGGCGTCGGCGAAGGTGCGCAGCACGACCTTGTCGTTGTGGAGCTTGAGGTCGCCCTTGTAGTTCGGGTTCTTGCTGAAGACGACCTGGGAGACGTGGTCGCCGTCGGTCTCGGTCTTCATGGTGTACGGGCCGGAGCCGTCGACCTGGAAGCCCTCGCGCAGCTTCTTCCCCTCGTACTTCTCCTTGCTGACGATGCCGGCGACCGGCGTCGAGAGCTTGTACGGGAAGGTGGCGTCGGGCGTGGCCAGGTGGAAGATGATCTCGTCCTCGCCCTTGGTCTCGATCGTATCGATGTTCGAGAGGAGGGCGGCCGTGCCGTTGTCGGCGTCGATGTCCAGAACCCGCTGGACGGAGAACTTGACGTCCTGCGCGGTCACGGGCGTGCCGTCGGCGAACGTGAGGCCGCTGCGCAGCTTGCAGCGGTAGCTCTCGCTCGCGTTGTCCGTGAAGATGCAGGACTCGGCGGCGTCCGGGACGGGCTCACCGCCGCCGCGCGGGGCGTGCATCAGGGTCTGGAGGGTCTGCCGCAGGACGTTCCAGGCGCCGGTGTCGTAGGCGTACGCCGGGTCCAGGGGAGCGGGGGCGTCCGCGCCCGCGACGAACTGGTCCGTGGTGCCCACGACTATGGCGTCGCCGCCGTCGGACCCGCTGCCCGTACTGCCGCAGGCGACGAGCACGGGCGCGAGCAGGCCGACCACGGCCGACAGCACCAAAGTCTTACGGTTCATCCTGGACGTTCTCCCTCATCCCATCCGGCACTGGTTACAGCGATGCGTTTCAGACACTCCGCCGCCTCCGCCCGGTCGGGGCGGCGCGATCGGGCCGGGATACAGAGCGATCGGTCCTGTGTTTCCGTCGGCTGGGTGGTCGGCGGAACACCACGGTGATGCAGCGAAGTCTCGCGACGAGATTAGTCGGCAACGCCAGGAAAGGGTGACCGGGCCCGAGTTGATGCGTAATCGCTGAGTGATCATCAATGGCTGTGGGTGGATGGCCATGCCGCGGAAGATTCGTAATCTCCCTCACCAATCCGGACACATGGAAGCGTCCGACACCCCCCGAACGGGGCATCGGACGCAAGTCGCCCCTCGTCAGGACGGCACGCACAGTGACGAAGGTCACCCTGGGAACATATTGGCGATCACGCGGTAATCGAACGGGCGGTCACGGAAAAAGCATGTCCGGATGCCGTGAGTTTCTCATTCGTTCGAGATACACGGACCGTACGCGTATCACTGCTTCGCGCTGATGAGAGTGCGCAGGAATACGACGTCGACTTCCTCGAGGGACTGAACGACGACTCGGCCGACAGCCGGCTGGATCGGACTCACGGACGGGACCGCCACGACTCGGCAGCCCGCCGCCTCCGCCGACGCCACGCCGGTCGCCGTGTCCTCCACGACGGCGCACCTCGCGGGCTCCGCACCCAGCCCCTGGGCGGCGAGGAGATACGGGTCGGGGTGCGGCTTGGTACGGGGTACCTCGTCACCCGCGACCGAGAGGGCGAAGTGCTGGGGACCCAGGGAGTAGAGGATCCGGTCGATGATGCGGCGGTGCGACGCCGAGACCAGCGCTGTGGGCACGTTGTGTGCGGCAAGCTCCGAGAGCAGCCGGGCTGCACCGGGCATCATGGGCACGCCCCGCCCGATGCGTTCCTCGAACTTGTCGTTGAGCAGCACGGTCAGCTCCGCGAGGCTGA
Organism: Streptomyces sp. NPDC006283; assembly: GCF_040613325.1. Classification (NCBI taxonomy): domain Bacteria; kingdom Bacillati; phylum Actinomycetota; class Actinomycetes; order Kitasatosporales; family Streptomycetaceae; genus Streptomyces; species Streptomyces sp. NPDC006283. Next base: position 2,663 of record NZ_JBEXRZ010000353.1, read on the forward strand.
TGTCGGCGCCGGTGGCCTCGATGAGATAGCCCGCGCTGCGCGTCATGGGGCCGCCCACCACGACGTCCCGCCATGCCTCGTCCAGCCGGTGGCCGAGGTCGGCGAAGACCTCCACCTCCGCGTCCCACCAGAAGCCCTCCGTGTCGACGAGGGTGCCGTCCATGTCGAGAAATACGGCCTGCAGGGCGGCCGCTTCGGCCGAACGGGTCAGCGACGCGGGGACCGTGCTGGTCATCGACGCACCTCCATCAGGGACGAGAAGGCCGGCCACCTCTCCCAGCGGCTTTCCCGCAGGGACAGGCGACCGGCCTGCACTGGACCGACCAGTGTACGACGCACTGGATCAGCGTGCGTTGAAATACTTCGCCTCGGGGTGGTGGATGACGATCGCGTCGGTGGACTGCTCGGGGTGGAGCTGGAACTCCTCGGACAGCTGGACGCCGATGCGTTCCGGCCGGAGCAGTTCCGCGATCTTGGCACGGTCCTCGAGATCCGGGCACGCACCGTAGCCGAGCGAGAACCGGGCGCCGCGGTACTTCAGCGCGAACATGTCCTCCACGTCGGCCGGGTCCTCGCCGCCGAAGCCGAGCTCGGCGCGCACCCGGGCGTGCCAGTACTCGGCGAGCGCCTCCGCGAGCTGGACGGACAGGCCGTGCAGCTCGAGGTAGTCGCGGTAGGCGTTGGCCTCGAAGAGCTTGGCGGTCTCCTCACCGATCTTCGATCCGACGGTGACGACCTGCAGACCGACGACGTCGGTCTCGCCGGACTCCTCGGGGCGGAAGAAGTCCGCCAGGCACAGGCGCCGGCCGCGGCGCTGACGCGGGAAGGAGAAGCGGGTCCGCTCGGAGCCGTCCTCGTTCAGCAGGATCAGGTCGTCGCCCTTGGACACGCACGGGAAGTAGCCGTGGACGACGGCCGCCTCGAGAAGGTTGTCGGTCTGCAGCCGGTCCAGCAGGCCGCGCAGCCGGGGCCTGCCCTCGGACTCCACCAGCTCCTCGTACGTGGGCCCGTCTCCGACGCGGGACTGCTTGAGCCCCCACTGGCCCTTGAACAGGGCGCCCTCGTCGAGCCAGGAGGCGTAGTCCTTGAGCGGGATGCCCTTGACCACGCGGGTTCCCCAGAACGGCGGCTCGGGGACCGGGTTGTCGGTCGCGACGTCGGACCGGGCCGAGCCTTCCTCGGGGCGCTCCTCGACCACCGTGGTGGCGGCCGCCCTGACCCTGCGCTGCTTCAGTTCGGGCAGCACCGCGCCGGGGACGCCGCGCTTGACGCCGATGAGGGCGTCCATCAGGCGCAGGCCCTCGAACGCGTCGCGGGCGTAGCGGACTTCGCCCTCGTAGAGTTCGTGGAGGTCCTGCTCGACATAG
>NZ_JBEXRZ010000354.1:0-3955 GCF_040613325.1 Streptomyces sp. NPDC006283
GCCGCCGTTCGGTGGAAACGGCGGCGGCGACGGCAGTGCGGTCAGTTGAGGGTGTCGGGGTCCGGGCCCGTACGCGTCCCGCGGTCCAGCCCGGCGAGAGTGTCCATGTCGTCGGCGGTGAGGGTGAACCCGAAGACGTCACGGTTCTCCCGGATCCGGGACGGAGTCACGGACTTCGGGATCACCACGTTGCCGAGCTGCAGGTGCCAGCGCAGGACCACCTGGGCGGGCGTTCGGCCGTGACGCTGTGCGATCCGGGCGAGCACCGGGTCCTGAAGCAGCGCGCCCTGCGCGAGCGGGCTCCATGCCTCGGTGGCGATGCCGTGCTCGGCGTGGAAGGCACGCAGTGATGCCTGCTGGAGATAGGGGTGCAGCTCGATCTGGTTGACGGCAGGGACGATGCCGCTCCGGTCGAGCAGCCGCTCGAGGTGCGCGGGCTGGAAGTTGGAGACGCCGATGGCGCGGGTGCGGCCGTCGGCGAGCAGCTTCTCGAGGGCGCGCCAGGTGTCCAAGTAGAGGTCGCGGGCCGGGGTGGGCCAGTGGATGAGATACATGTCCAGGTAGTCCAGGCCGAGTTTGGTGAGGCTGTCGTCGAAGGCGGCGAGGGTGGAGTCGTGACCCTGGTCGGCGTTCCACAGTTTGGTGGTGACGAACAGGTCCCCGCGGTCGATACCGGAGGCCGCGAGTGCGCGTCCGACGCCTGCCTCGTTGCCGTAGATCGCCGCGGTGTCGATGCTGCGGTAGCCGGCTTCGAGGGCGGAGCGAACGGCGTCGGTGGTCTGCTCGTCGTCGACCTGGAAGACGCCGAAGCCCAACTGGGGTATCTCGAGGCCGTTGTTGAGGGTGACGGTGGGAATGTTCGGCAGGGAGGAGGTCATGGTGTCCTTCGGTTGGTGCGGTGTGGCGTGGTGAGGGTTCAGCGGGCCGCGGTGGCGTGGGCCGGTGTCCCGGCCGCGGTCGTCGAGCCGGTGACGACGCGGCTCGCGGCCTTGCCCTCGCGGCGTTCGAGGGCGGCGGACAGGACGGCCAGAGCGAGGGCGGCCGCGGCGAGGAGGGCGCCGACCCAGTTGGGCGCGGTCAGCCCCATCCCGGCGGCGATGACGACGCCGCCGAGCCAGGCGGAGAGCGCGTTGCCCAGGTTGAAGGCGCCGATGTTGACGGCGGAGGCGAGGGTCGGAGCGCCGTGGGCGTGGTCGAGGACCCGCTTCTGCAGCGGGGGCACGGTGGCGAAGCCGAGCGCGCCGATGAGCGCGACGGAGATGGCGGCCAGGACCTTGTTGTGGGCGGTCACCGTGAACAGGCCGAGCACGATCGCGAGCGAGGACAGGGTGACGTACAGCAGCGGCATGAGGTGCTTGTCCGCGTACCGGCCGCCGATCAGGTTGCCTGCGACCATGCCGGCGCCGAAAAGCACGAGCAGCCAGGTCACGGAGGAGCCGGCGAAGCCGGCGACCTCGGTCATCATCGGCGTGATGTAGGTGATGGCGGCGAACACACCGCCGAAGCCGAGGACGGTCATCGCCATCGCGAGAAGGACTTGGACGTTCTTGAACGCGGCCACCTCGTCACGCAGCCGGACTCCTTCGGGGCGGGGGGTGTCGGGGACGAGCTTCGCCACGCCGGCGAGGCCCAGCACGCCGAGGGCGGCGACGATGTAGAAGGTGACCCGCCAGCCGGCGCTCTGGCCGATGGAGGTGCCGAGGGGGACGCCGACGACGTTGGCGACGGTCAGGCCGGTGAACATCATCGCGATCGCGCCCGCCCGCTTGTGGGGGGCGACGAGGTCGGCGGCGACGACGGAGCCGATCCCGAAGAACGCGCCGTGGGCCAGTGAGGCGACCACGCGGCCGGTCAGCATCGTGCCGAAGCCGGGGGCGAGGGCGGAGAGCAGGTTGCCCGCGATGAAGAGACCCATCAGAAGCATCAGCATCCGCTTGCGCGTCACCCTGGTGCCCAAGGCCGTCATGAGGGGGGCGCCCAGCACGACGCCCAGGGCGTATCCGGTGACCAGGAGGCCGGCCGTCGGTATCGACACGCCGTAGTCCGTCGCGACCTCGGGCAGCAACCCCATGATCACGAACTCGGTTGTGCCGATACCGAAGGCACCGACCGCCAGAGCCAGAAGCGCGAGTGGCATGGGAAGGACCCTTCCAGAGATTGTTGGTGCGCCTTACAGGCGTCCACAATAGTTGCAGACGCGTTTGCTTGCAAGCGCGCTATTTCTCATTCCGCTTCTAACGGCGCGCTTCAGGAGTTGAACACCACTTGGTCCAGTCCAAGCCCTTGACGGCCCTTTACTTCACCTCTTAAATCACACAGTGAACGAAGCTGCCTGTCATATTCATGACAGGCCCCCTTCCTCCCCACATCTCCGGAAGGGAGAGTCATGGACTCCCCGCGCTTCCCCCGGCGCCTGCGCGCAGCCGTCGTGTCGGTCCTCGCCCTCGTCACGGTCGGTACCGGCGTGGCGGGCGGCACCCGCGCCCCGCAGACGATCCCCGCCGCCCAGCCCGCGGCCCAGGCCGCCGCCGTGACCTTCTCCGACGACTTCGACGGCCCCGCCGGCTCCGCGGTCGACAGCGGCAAGTGGCAGATCGAGACCGGCGACAATGTCAACAACCACGAACGGCAGTACTACACGGCCGGCAATCGCAACGCCGCGCTCGACGGCCAGGGGCACCTGGTCATCACCGCCCGCCGCGAGAATCCGGACAACTACCAGTGCTGGTACGGCCGTTGTGAGTACACCTCCGCCCGGCTGAACACCGCGGGCAAGTTCACCACGACCTACGGCCATGTCGAGGCGCGGATGAAGATCCCGCGCGGGCAGGGCATGTGGCCCGCCTTCTGGATGCTCGGCAACGACATCGGTCAGGTCGGCTGGCCGAACTCGGGTGAGATAGACGTCATGGAGAACGTGGGCTTCGAGCCGTCCACGGTCCACGGCACCCTGCACGGCCCCGGCTACTCGGGTTCCGGCGGCATCGGCGCCGGTTACACCCTGCCCGGCGGTCAGGCTTTCGCCGACGCCTTCCACACCTTCGCCGTCGACTGGTCGCCGAACAAGGTGACCTGGTCGGTCGACGGCAACGTCTACCAGACGCGTACGCCGGCCGATCTCGGCGGCCGCCAGTGGGTGTTCGACAAGCCGTTCTTCCTGATCCTCAACCTTGCGGTCGGCGGCTACTGGCCCGGCGACCCCGACGGCAGCACGGTCTTCCCGCAGCAGCTCCTCGTCGACCACGTCCGGGTCACCACCGGCGACGGCCCGATGACCGGCGGCCCGATCACCGGGATCGGCGGCAAGTGCCTCGACGTGGCCGGCGCGAACACCGCCGACGGGACCCCGGTCCAGCTCTACGACTGCAACGGCACGGCCGCGCAGCGCTGGAGCGTGGGCACCGACGGAACCATCAAGGCACTCGGCAAATGCCTGGACGTCACCTCCGGCGCAACCGCCGACGGCACCCCGGTCCAGCTCTGGGAGTGCAACGGCTCCGCAGCCCAGCGCTGGGACGCCAACGCCGCCCGCGACATCGTCAACCCGCAGGCGACGAAGTGCCTGGACGCGACCGGCAACAGCTCCGCCAATGGAACCCGCATGCAGATCTGGACCTGCACCGGAGCCGCCAACCAGAAGTGGACGGTCACCAGATGAACGGCGACTACTGACCGCTCCTGTGGACAAGCGCCCGGTACAAGATGCTGTACGCGAATCACGGGCACAACGCCATGGACCACGGCTCGAAAACACCGCTGTCCTCGACGTTCGCGAGCGAGAGACAGACCCGCTTCCTGATCGACGGGCTCAAGTGGCTCGGTGACAGAACGGCAAGGCCGGCTTCCGGCGGTGAGCCCGCTTCCGGCGCAGGCCTCGCTCGGCGCGTACGTCATGAGTTTCAGCGTCACCGCCGAGCGTTCAACCGCCTCCCGCCAGCGACCTGAGTATCGTGAC
>NZ_JBEXRZ010000355.1:0-3955 GCF_040613325.1 Streptomyces sp. NPDC006283
GGCCCTTCCCGAGGCCGACGGGGTGCTCGGATTCGACGATTACGCCGACATCTCCGACCGCCTGCAGACCATCCTGAGCGGTGTCCTGTCAGAGCGCCTCGCCGCCGACTATACGGCCGGATACGGGGTCTGCACGGGGGACTACGCCAGTCAGCCCGCACCGACGCCACCGTAGACCTCACCGGCCACGCCGAGATACTCGCTCAGGGAATCGGCACAGCAGTGCAGGCATACGGTTAACTCCGCGGCGTGTGCCCCGACGGTGAGCAGGTCGAGGCGCCGCGGCGTCTGGCGCGTCGCGGGCTGCGGGGATGTCGATGGCTGCCGGGAGCGCCCGGCGCTGTCCGGTCCGGCCGGCGGGCGGCTTCGTCCAGGGCGGCGCGCAGTGCTGGACGGGCCTGGTCAGATAAGAGGCCGAACGGATCCGCGCTGCTGCGGGTGCGGGTGCGGACGTTCATGTGCGCGATGGCGAGCATATGGGACGAGGCGGCGAGTAGGTCTGGGTGGTTCTCGGCGATGCGTGCGGCATCGAGGGCGGCGGTGAACAGGGGCCCGTTCGTTTCGAGTCGTTCGCCCGTGTGGCGTTCGGCGGCTTTCAGCGTGCTCCAGGACGGGCCCTCGATTCCGATGACCTGCGTGCCGGTCAGTCCGGCGGCTGTCATTTCCTCGGCGAGTTCGTCGGCGGTGTGGAAGTAGGCGGCGGTGAACCCTATGCGGCCTGGCTCGTGGATGCCGGTGCGGAGGATGTCGGCGACGGCTTCTGGGACGGGTTGCTTGGTGCCGAGCCAGGTGGTGGCGGTGTGCTCGAACAGGGAGGCGTACCGTCCGATCGCTGCGGCGGCGACGAGTCCGCCCGGTCGCACAACACGCCGGGCTTCGGCGAGGGCTTTAAGCCGGTCTTCGCGGTCCAGGAGGTGGTAGAGCGGGCCCAGCAGGGAGGACGATGTCGTAGGTGTTGTCGGCAGCGTTCAGGGCGCGGGCGTCGCCGAGTTCGGCGGAGGCGCCGGTTGCGGTTGCCTGGTCGACGTGGCGGGGGACTGGGTCGATGAGGTGGACGGTGTACCCGTCTTTGATCAGCCATCGGGCGTGTGCCCCGGGCCGCCGCCGACGTCGAGGACGGAAGTGGGCGGGGAAGGCAGGTAGCGGCAAAGGATCTCCTGGGTTCGGAGCATCTCCAGGACACCATCGGCAGACGAAGTCAGCCAGTCGGCCTCGTCGATGGTCGCCCCCTAGAACTCCAGGATCTCCCGCGCGACGGCGGGTGTGACGCGCGAGCGTGTGGTCATGCGCGCCAGTCTGGGGTCTGGCCTGTTCGGCGCGCCACCCCTAACCTGACCGGTTAACCGGTCACCTCTCACGTGCGACAGGACCCCTGATGCCTCCCCTCAAGTACGAGCAGATCGCCGAAAGCCTGCGCCGCCGCATCGCCGACGGCGAGTTCGGACCCGGCGATCTTCTGCCCTCCTCCCGTGACCTGTGCGAGCAGTGGGGTGTTTCCCGCGCGACCGCTGTCAAAGCGATGGACATCCTCCGAGCCGACGGGCTCGTTGTCCCGCATCAGGGGCGCGGCTTCTCGGTGGTCCAGACACCGCTGGCCCGTCCTGCCGGCGGACGTCGGGCTGGAACGAGCCGCGCCAGCGGCGGGAGGCAGTTCCGGCGTCTCGGCGTACCCGAAATGCTGATCCCGCCCTCCCATGTTGCCGACGCGCTGGGGCTGGCGGCCGGCGTGACCGCCTTGCATCGTGCGCGTCTGGTCCTGGCCGATGACAACACGCCGATGACGTACTTGGCGGCGTGGTTCCCGCCGGACATCGCGGAGAAGTGCCCACGCCTTGCTCAATCGGGGCTCATCGCGGAGGGAACGACGCACTACGTGCGGCGCGAGACAGGCGGCCGCGGGCCCGTCCTGGGTGTAGACGAGACCACGGTCCGTCTCGCAACTTCTATCGAAGCAGGTCACCTTGAGGTGCGGCGGCCTACGGCTGTTGCGGTGGATCTCCACGTCGCCTACGACCAGGACGGATCGCCGCTGGTCTGCGAGGAAGGCGTGACGCCGTCGCACCTGTGGCGGCGCAGCGACAAGTACCCGATGGGGCCCGGCGTCTGACGAGTACTTGACTGGACCGGTCCACCGGTCCAGTCTTGGGATGTGCCGTGATGCACACCCCGTGGTGCTTCGTCGCTGCCCAGGCACACCAGCAGCGGCCACGGCAACGGGGCCGTCCTTCGCTCCCCCGAGAAGGACGGCCCCGTCTCCGATACCTCACCCTGAGGCGACGCCATGACCACGCGCAGCCAGAACACAACAGACCCAAGTCGCCGACTGCCCATCGGCACAATCGTCCGCGCCACGGACGCCGACTCGCTCGCAGTCGGGATCCTGACCCGGTACGCAGGCCCCACCGACCCATACCCCGGTGTTCCACATATCCGCCCGCTGAACGGCGGCGCACTGTGGCAAGCCGTCCCCCAACGCCTCCGCCCCGCCCGGCCAGACGAGATCGCCCGCGTACAGGCGGAAGCGGACCGGTGATGGACGTGAACGCTCCCACGATCCGACTGGAAGAGCTGAGCCCTCACCAGCAGGACGGCCGCTCCTGCTGCTGGTGCTCATTCTGGGCCGACGAGCGCTTCCCTGTGCCGCTGCTCAGCACCGCTGGGGCTCGCCTGCGGGCCTGCCAGACCTGTGCAGGCATGTTCGGCATCGCCCACGCCCCTCACCAAGACTGAGCAACACGCCGAGCGGCCCGGAGTCCGCAGAGCCTCACCAACCTCAATGGGGTGTCCCATGCTTCTTACCGTCGTGCGACATGCGGAATCGACCGAGAACGCGACGAAGCACACCGGCTTCTACCAGGACCCGCGACCGTGGACAGGCCAGGCCGCGCACGCCCTGTCCCGCGACCTTGTCGGGCTCACCCCGCGCGGCTTCCAGCAGTGCCAGTGGCTGCGCACAACTTTCGCGAACCTCGCTGGCCCGGACCCGTACGTGTACTGCTCGCAGTATCGGCGTGCCCTGGACACCGCGGAACTGGCGCTGCCCGGCCGGGCAGCCGACGTGACCGCCCTGCTGAACGAGCAGCACTACGGCGACGCCACGTACATGACGAAGGCGGAACTCTTCGCGACCTGGCCCGAGTGCGAGGAGGACCGGCAGACCCGCAAGCATCAGTGGACGCCCCCGGCGAGGAAGGCGAGTCATTGGCGGTCGGAGTGATGCGACGGGCGACCGCGTTCGTCGAGGGTCTCGAGGGCCGCGCGACGGCCGTCGTGGCGATGACCCACCACGCGGCCATCCTGGCGCTGCGCAGCGTGCTGGAACGGCGGCCGGTGACGGAGCTGGTCGAGGAGGTCCGCGTGTGCAAGACGCCCAACGCCGGGGTCCTGGTCTGCGAGCGGCGCGGCTGACGCTTCCACCAGGTCGACGCCGCCGAGCCGGACTGCTGACGGGGCCGTGATGGACATCGCATACTTCAACGGCCCGGTGCAGAACGGCGACTTCACCTTCGCCGAGCGGCCGGGCAAGGCTGCGGGCATACGGCTCGCCGAGGCGCGAACGGTCTGCTCGGGGTGGGACCGGTGCCGCACTTGTGGAACACCGTTATCCTCGCCGGCGACGTACGCCACCGAGAAGCTGCGGACCGGGATGCGGTCGGCCGGCAGCAGCGCGAGGTGCATGCGGTCGCGGCGAAGTACGCGCCCGGCCCGCCCTCGGCGGGCGGGCTGCTCACCGAGACCGCCCCGTGCGTCGCCGCCCTGGTGCGTGCGTAAGGACCTGCGGGCAGGGGCCGCAGCTACGACTGCCACCCGCGCTGCGGTCGCGTCTGGCTCGGGTGTCCCAACCGCCTCGCAGTTGTTGGGTCGCGCGCTGGAGGTCGTGCGCCGCCGCCGGCTATACCGCGCTACTGACGTTGAAGTCGTCTTGTCGTAGGGGCTGACGGTTGGTGATCGTCGA
>NZ_JBEXRZ010000356.1:0-3929 GCF_040613325.1 Streptomyces sp. NPDC006283
CGAGCGAACCGAGCCCGCGGCCCACGGTGTGCGTCGCCCGCGGGTCCGGCTTCTCGCCTGGCCACCAACTTGGGGGTGCCGCCGAAGTCGGTCCGGATCAGCGTGCGACGCCTGTGCTGGCACTTCTTCGGCAGCTGGGCCAGGGCGAGTTGGGTGGTTGTGATGTGATCGACGGCGCTGTTGCTGCCCGTGCTTGCTGGCCACAGCAGGCCCGCCGGCTCCCCGCTGCGGCCTCGGCCGTGGTCGACGTAGGCCATCAGCGGGTGGTGTCCGAATGTCTTCTTCGGTCTGCCTGCTCGCGCCGAGATGGTCGATGAGCTCGGCGAGAGCACGGATCCGGGCGCCGGCAGCGATAGTGCAGCCGCGCCGCATGGCAAGCAGCGGCCGTACTGCACCAGTTGTGCGCGTGATGGTGGAACGGCCGACACCTGACCAGCAGGCCAGAACGCCATGGGCGGCTCTGTGGCGAATGTAGACGAAGGTGGCCAGCAGTCGATCGACGAAGACCAGTTTGTGCATCCGCCCCGGCGCCCACTGCCCGGCGCTGCGGCCACGACGCGAGCGCAGCCTGATGGCGTTCTGCCACAACGGGCCGACCCAGCAATAAGTTCAGCAATCACCTCGGGCGTCAGCCCCATGATCTGCCGACTCCGGATGATCAGTGCACGTACCCGGTTCCCCACCACACGGACCATGATCAACCATCAAGAGTCCGATACACAATCACCACCATGCACGAGTCGCTACTCAAGCGGCATCGGGTGATTGCCCCGCTGATCGAAGCCTTCTAAATCGCAAGCGACTCTCAATAAGAAATAACTCGCAGGTTGCGAAACATTGGAATCGTCGCCTCATCTTCGATTGAACCATTGTGAATTCCGAAGTACAAGCCACGAGTGAAAGTGTCCGTTATCACCTTCACCTCGCCGGTACCACGCTGAAGGATCACCTTGGAAGGGTCCACGGCCACCTCGAGAGGGATCCACGCACCTGCTTTTATCGGGCTTGTCCGCAAATTGCCAATCTGCACTCCAGGTATCGCTCCGGCGTCCACTGTGTACAGTTGAATTTCACCAGAATTCGGGCGAACCGCCAGCCGGTAACACGATTCAGGATTGGACGCTCCAAACTGATGCTTACTGTCGCTCGCTTGGCCAAAGAATATGCCAGCATGCAATTTCCCTTCTGGTAAAGAAGGGAACATCATGTCAAATGCAATCTTGTACCCGATGGCGCCGGAGGTGATGGGGCACATGGATCCCATTAGGATTCCGTGACCTTTCACAGCGGCACAGTAAGCCGCCGCCTCTTCTTCGTTGAACTTCAATGCATACTTCTCGTATTCTATGCTGGCACTCAGGTCGCCTGGAGATAGGATGCCCCTATCGAAGGCACTGGAGGTCTGCAGCGCCTTTCGGCGGGGGACATAGAGTGGTTCGCTGCACATGATCCCCTTCACGTAATGACCCTTATGGTTGAGCTTCATTACTCGATCGCGTTCCGCCTTGCGGACGATAGGCCATGCGATGACCGGTTTGGCCCCAGAGCGAGAGAGTACCATTTGGAATTGGCGATCAGAGGAAGTGATCGGAACTCCCCAAGAATCGATATCCGCATCAAATCGGTCCAATTGACCTCTCGATGTGGTGTCGTCAATATATGCCCATGTCTTGAATCCGTATTTCTTCGCCGATGTGAAACTGGGGCTCGTGTAGTAGTTTTTCCAAACAATTGATCGATTAGCATTTGGGTAGGAGTTAATCAATTCGATCAACGGGGCCACGGCCCTCTCCGATTTTGCTTCAAGAAATACTACCACCCGCCCTAGGTAGCGATCCAAAATTTCACGTACGGTAGGGATTTGCTGGTCCGGCCATCCTGGTCCAAGTAGTGGACTGCTCACAATTTTAACTTTCTCCCGAAGATCTCTCCATTTCCAAGAAGAGTGCGACCCCTTCCATTTCCCATTTGTCATCCTGTCTAGAGTCGGATCGTGCATCGCGAATAGCGTGCCGTCAAGGGAAATGTGACAGCTTACCTCGATGGCTTTAAGGCCTGCATTAACCGCCGAATCGTATGCGGCGATTGTATGTTCCGGCTTCGATCCGCCACCGCCACGATGAGCAACGTAGAATCCATCTTCACTGAAAAGCTGCTCAATCGAATCGGAGAAGCCATCATTGGAGTGGGTGAAATCTCGGACTGCGTAGCCTGCGGCGACGGCCCCAAATAGCCCTAATATTGTTCGGCGCGGTATGCGATTCATCGTACCCATCTCCTGATCCTGCATTGTTTGCTACGAGCTTCTTGATGTTGATCCGGACGATGCGGACCTTCGCCAGGATCTCTTCGGCGGTCGCGGTCCAAGTGTATGGTTTAGCCTCGGAGTTCCAGTACTACAGCCGGTCATTCCTTGCGCCGGTGACGAGCGAGCTCAACACGGCGGCATGCACGAACTTACGAATCAGCAAATTTCCCGCAACCGGAGCTGACCGTGGGCCGCGACAGCAGGGCCACCCTCGGCTCCAGTGCGGCCTGCGGGGCCACAAGCAACCCCCTGGGTTAGGCGCGGGCGCGACAGGTACACCCCCGGTACGGCCGGGACCACCCCGTTGACCACAGACGCGCACCGGCTGCGGGCCCCCATGGGGTTCTGCACCCTCATGCCGCCACACCGGTACGCCGTACGGCCCTCAGCACGGCCATGAACTTCCCCCTCCGAGTCCAGAGCCCGCTCCAGTGCCCTCCGCCAGAACACAACATCGGGTCTCTGGTGCAGCAAGGCCCTGCGTTCACGCGGCCATGCCGCCCCACACACTGAACCCCATCCGGTTGTCGAGGGTTTCGGCCAGGCACACCCCTCGTACCGGGACACCCGGCACACACACTCGTGGCCCGGCTCTGTTGCGCACCCCACCGAAAAATTCGTCTGGTCGACAGGCCGGCACGCGACCTTCAGATTCCCCCAGCAGCCCCACGCACTGGTCATGTTTCCTGCCCCCGCCCCAATCAAGGTCCGAATAAGTGAGCCTATGCAAGGTGATGTCAGGATTGTAAGGACCAGCGAAACCGAGCGGCGGCCCAGGTCTTCCTCGGACGCCCGCCGTACACCCGTGGACGTAGGCTGGGCACAGTGGCAGCCCACGCACGCCACAGCTCGGGACTGTAATTTCGTTCGGGTCTGGCCCGTAGTCGGTGGTGACACGGAGTAGCTGCCGTTGATCATGATCTGTGATGGATATCTTCCTTAGAGGTCGTTTTCTCCCGAGGTTTTATCCCAGAATCCGCTGTTTGGTCTGTGTGCGGGTTGCGCCAAGAGATGGTGTTCTCGCCGGTGAGGCGGCGGGCATGAGGCCGGTCATGGCGAGGTGGAGCATGGCCTCGGAACGGGCGGGCAGGGTTTCGTAGTCGCGGGCGAGGCGGCGGTGGAACATGAGCCAGCCGTAAGAGGTCCTAACAGAAGCCGTTGATGGTGTGACTGTCGGCTTGGATGCTCGTTGGTCTGCCCGTGGGGAAGAGAAGCTCGCGGCCGTGGATCGTCTCGGACGAACTGTGACTGTTGATCGAGCCGTTACTGCCGGAGCCAGCACCGAAGCTGGTCGCGGGACGGCCCCGGGTGCCAGACCGGCAGGCTCTGAGCGGGATCCTGTTCGTCCTGCACACGGGCATCCAGTGGGAGTACCTGCCCCATGAGCTCGGCTTCGGCTCGGGCATGACGTGCTGGCGACGCCTGGCCGCGTGGAACGAAGCCAGCGTGTGGGACCGGCTCCATGTCGTCCAACGCCTTTGTAGGACCCCTAACGACCTCGTGCGTGATTGGCATGGGGCCGTGTCGGGGTAGCGGCTGGTGTTGTGATCACGTCTGTGCGGCGGGCAGTGCGAGTGTTTTGTTGTGTTGGGTTGCTCGCTGGTCGGATTGGAGTCCGGCG
>NZ_JBEXRZ010000357.1:0-3921 GCF_040613325.1 Streptomyces sp. NPDC006283
CACCCACCCCCAACGCACGTCGGCCTTCACGACCCCAACTGGGGCGTAAAGGCCGACGTCACGCCGCGCCTCGAATTCGCCAACAGCGTCACCAAGCAGGGTCGACGGGGCGCGAGTGCAGTGTGGGGTGCGTGATCAGGTGCGGGTGGGCGTGGGCGTGGGCGCGGGGGTGCTGTGCATGGGGCGTGGCTCAGCGTCCGGCGGCGCGGTCTGCGGCCCGAAGTTGGTGCCGATCAGGTAGCCGCAGATGAGTCCGACCAAGAGGTAGACCTTGTGGCGGTTCGCCTTCCACCAGCTGGGCTGGGTGGGCTCGGTCAGCACGCCTATGACGGCCACGGAACGGATCTCCTTCAGATTGGGGGCAGGGGTTCGGGTGGTGCGCAGGCCGGTCGGCCTGGTCGGCCCTCCCCCATGGCCGCGCAACAGGCACGCGAGGCGGGAAGGGCCGACCGGGGAAACCGGTCATCAGCGGGTTGGCAGCGGCGCGGGACCGCTGCATGCCGATGGCCCACGCCCCGGTGGTGGGGCGTGGGCCATCGGCCGTGCTGGTGCCGTGGTCAGAGGTCGGAGGGCAGGCGCTCTCCGGTCTCGGCGTCGTAGGCGATGCCGGTCGGGGACAGCCGGATCATGCGGGAATGCGCGCGGGCCTGCTCCGTCCACTTCTTCCCGCCGATCACCACGCGGACGGTGACGTCGGCAAGGGGGTCCTTGACGGGCAACGAGAGTTCAGGTGAATCGGCAAACCAGTCGTCTGGCTTCTGACTACTCGCCGTCTGCCCGTCGGCGTCGATGCGCAGGTAACGAGCGTCCTTCTCGAAGTAGGTCCGCAGCTCAACAACTACACGGTCTCGGTCTCGATTCCAGCGCGCCAGCACATCGGCGTTGACACCGTCGATGCGCACTTCGGCTCCGGCCCGTCCCTTATAGGCGGCGGCCTTGGCCTCGCGGGTCTTCTGGTCCTCGGCCCGCTGGTCGGCCTCCCCCATCTGCCCGACCCCGACGATCGCGAGGGACAGCGCGGCGGCGGTGGCGACGTAGGGCCAGGCGCGGCGGCGGGTACGCAAGCGAGGTTCCTCGTCGGGCGCCGCGGGCTCGGGCATGCTGTCCGGAACGCCGTGGTGCCACACGGTCTCCGGGTCGCGGTCGGGCTGCTGCTCGAACCAGTCCAGGTTCTTCCCCATGCGGGTGACGGTAGCGCGCAGCTGCGCCGCCTGGAACCGATCACCGCTCAGGTCGGCCACCTGTGCCCGGGTCACCAACCACTCTGCCGCTTCTGTCGAGTTGATGCCGTAGGCGGTAATGTCCGCGCGCTCGCCAATGGCGGCGAGCTGGGCGGCCTCGCTGTACCGGCCTTCCATGGCGGCCTGGACGACGTCCTGGTGCCGAGTGTCGATGCCGGGCTCTATGACGTTGGGCGGCATGTCCCAGTCCCAGCCCTCGCCGGTCTCCGCGGCGGCGTCCTGCTCTACGGCCAGATCGTCGTCGTGCTCGACCGGCATCGGCAGCTCGGTGCCGTGGTCCAGGAATCCGTCGGCATCCTCCGCGCTCTGCTCGATGGCGTCCTGCTCCACGGCCAGGCCGAGCGCCTGCTGGGCCTGGCGTCGCCGTGAAGACGTGTCGGTCAGTTGCGCTTCCTCTTCGCTGAGCACGGTCTGGACGATGTCGACGTAGCCGGGGCCGACCTTCCATACGGCTTGTCCCGGACCGAGGGTCGGGATGGTGTCGACGGCCCACTGCGGCAGGCCGAGCAGCGTGCCGACAGTCGCGGCTTCCTCGGGCCCGAGGCGTCCGACGTGGACGATCTCGCACAGGCGCGCCAGGTCCTGGGCCTTGCCGTCGCCGAGGTCGGACAGGGTGTGCATCACCACGTCCAGCGACAACGCAGCTTTCCGCGAGTTCTTCAGTTGCCGCTGGATCAGGGAGGCGGTGGCGGGGGACAGCAGGATCTGCCATGCCTCCTCGAGGACCAGGTGCCGGTGCGCGGCGGTCGACTGCGGCAGCCACACGTGCTCTGCCCAGCACGACACCGCTGCCATCAGCGACGGAATCGCGGGGGAGTTCCTGTCGAGGCCGGTGAAGTCGAATGAGGTGATGGGCAGGTTGGTCTCGGGCAGGCTCGCGCCCTCGCCGTCGAAGAGCCCGCAGAGGGAGCCCTCGGTGTAGCGGGACAGCGCGATGGCGGCACCCTCGCCCCACTCGGCGAGCTTCGCGGCCGGCCACCGACCGGCCTCCGGGCTGACCAGGGCATCCACCAGGCCGTTGAGCGCCGTCGCCTTGGGGTGAGACAAGGCGTGCTGGAGCGCGTGGGTGGCCTGGTGGCTGAGCGCGCCAGGTTCGACCGCCACGATCAGGCTGCGGACCAGTTGCTCGCGCACCGCGGGCGGGAACAACTCGCTGCATGGGTTGAGCGTGAAGCTGCCGGCCTGGATGACCCGGCCGCCGAGCGCCTGGACGACGGGCCGCCACTCACCGGTCGCGCCGTCCTCACCGAAGGAGTCGATAACGACGGCCTGGTGACCGTGCTCGCGGATCTCCCGGTGCATCCGGGCCTTCGCCGTCGACGACTTCCCGGAGCCGAGCCCACCCAACGCGAGAGTGTTCGTGGAGGGCAGGATCGCGGCGGGCGCCAAGACCGGGGAGAGGTGGAACGCGCGCCCGTCCAGCAGGGATCGGCCGATCGGGATGCCGGGAAAACGGGTGCTGGAGGTGACGAGGGGCGCGGTGACCGCGGCGTTGCTGGAGGGCAGACGGATCATCAGAGGATTGCCCCTTTCTGGGTGGAGGCCCCGTGCGGTGTGGTCATCACGTGGGCGCGGTGCTGCTGGCCGGGGAGCCAGTCGAGGCGGATGCGGTGACGGTCAGCGGCGAGGGACGCGGTCCAGCGGGCCTCGGTGACACTCTCCGGGCTGCTGGCCCACACGGTCACGTAGGCGTCGAGGTCCACAAGCGTCGCGCCCTGAACGAGGGCCCCGTGGGTGGTGCCGCTGGCGATCTGGAGCGACTCCTGCTTGACCTTGTCGGTGGTCCACGCCTCGGCCGCAGCGGACTGCCAACGTGCGGACCGGCGGGACTGCGCCGCGGGCAGCGGCCGGTAGAGGACAGCGAACGAGCGGTCCGTCCCGGCCTGTCGGTCCGCCTCCGTCTCGTCCAGGAGCAGGCGACGCATCATGTCGCCGTCGGTGGCGTCGGGCCATCCGGTGATCCGGGCGGTGGCCGCGTAACGGCCGTCGTCCAGACCGACCCAGCCCGGGCCTCGCTCGGCCACGACAGGCACCGGCTCCAGCTCCACCGGGGTCAGGGCGCCGAGCCGGGCGAATTCGCCTTCCAGGGTGGACAGGATGCGGGCGGGCTGCCCGACCATCCCCTTGGGGACGTGCACGGAGATCGTCTGCGTGTGGTCGGTGCACTCCCCGACGGCGGCGTGGTGGGTGACGTGCACCTGGACACCCGCAGCGCGAGCCTGCCCGCCGGCGAACGTCAGCGCACGGGAGAACGCGTCGTGGAACTGGGCCCGGCGCAGCGGGTCCTGCACGGTGCCGTGCTCCGGATACAGCGACCACGTCATGGTCGCCCCCGGCCGGTCGACCACGGACGCTGGCACCGTGCGCTCCCGCAGATGCCGGTAGCCGACCGTCGCCCACCGGGCGACCGAGCGCGGACCCGGCGCCAGGTTGAGCAGGGCTGCGGCTGCGCCGACCGCGGCGAACGTCCACACCGGCGGCGTGTTGATCATGGCGGACATCAGGATCGCGCCGCCGGCCCCGGCGTTCGCCTTCGTCAGCAGGGTTTCGGCAGGGCTGAGTCCGCGCTGCAGAGCGGGGACGCGGTAGCCGGGCGTCAGCGAGTACACAGCGGTTCTCCTCCTCGGATGCCGGACCGAACGTGGCTCCGGTGTCTGCGTCCCACCGCGGCGCGTACCGC
>NZ_JBEXRZ010000358.1:0-3918 GCF_040613325.1 Streptomyces sp. NPDC006283
CCGCGCTGCGCTCAGAGGCGCCCGACGAGGAGATCGCCCGCATCTGGCGGCTGGCACCCGTGTGCCGGACCGCCCCTGTTCCGCACGGCGACCACGCCGCGGCCAGCCCCGGCCTCGGCGAGCGGGACCATGTGGTCGATGTCGAGGGCACTCGCCGAGGTGACCGTCTGGCCGTCGTAGTAGGAGCGCCACTTTCCTCCGGTGATCGAGCAGCCGGCCCCTGGCGGTCGGTGCTTCGATCACCTCGGCGAGCAGGACCTCCTGGCGGTTTTCAGCCGTCGGTGGCCTCGAGGCCGGCGTTCCAGTGCTTGAAGGGCGAGCGGGTGTATCCCGCCCGGTTCTCGTCGGCGACGGGCAGGGCGGACAGCGCATCGGGCAGTAGGACCGGTGCGGCATGAGCCGGCGTGGGCGCGAGGGCAGGGGGCTGGATGCGCTCCTACGTGGCTGCGCACGGCGAGGCGCCGTCGCTGTGGGAGATCGCTGCGGATGTCGGCCTGTCGTCGCCGTCGAATGTGCTGTACCAGCTGGAGCGGCTGGAGGGTTTGCGCACGGTCCAGCGCCGGGAACAGGCGCGGCGGCGGGGCCTGGCCAGCGTGCTGACCTGAGAGGTCCAAGGAGGTTCCAATGGTGGAGATGGAATTCCCGGACGATCTGCGTGCCGCGCAGGCCCGCCTGCATCAGGCGACCGCTGAGCTGGCCGCGCTGTGCCGGACCCTGCCGTTGAGTGCGAAGCCGATGGCCGGCTGGCCGGGCATCAGCTCCACACACCGGTGCGGCCAGCGGCGGCCGCGGCGACAGTCCTGGCTGGAGCAAGGAGCAGAAGCAGGCGGTGAAGCGGTTAGGGGGTTCTTACTCCGGCGTCCTGACAGCCGGGCAGGTCGCACCGCGCCCGTCAGTCGGCCTGCCGACACCGAGGCCCGGAGCCGCCGAAGGTGGCGTTTGCGGCCGGCCGCGATCCGGAGCAGCGTGGACATCGGATGCCGGCGCGGCGCCGCGGAACCAGGCGTACCGGCTTGCGGGGGCAGTGCTGGGGCGAGGAGGAGAGACCGATGGCCACACCCGAAGGGGGCCCGGAAGCCGTGCCGGCCACACGCCGTCGGTCCGCGTCGATCGACAGCCTGCTCTGGGAGCCGAGTGAGCGCTGGGTCCGTGCGACCAAGGGGGAGGTCACCGTCGTGGACAGCCGTCGGCCGGTTCTTGTGTGGGAGCCCGGTCGGCCCGTACCGCTGTACGCCTTCCCGGCCGCGGACGTCCGGATGGACTTGCTGCGAAAGACAGAGCGGTCTGCCAACCCGCGGCGTCACGAGGGAGCGACGGTCTTCTACGATCTTGTGCTCGACGACCGGACCGTCCGGGCGGCGGCGTGGACCTACCCGAGCGAGGAGCTGGCCGACTACATCAGCTTCGAGTGGTTCGGGCGGGAGGTTCTCGATCACTGGTACGAAGAGGACGAGGAGATCTTCGTACACCCGCGTGACCCTTACAGCCGGGTCGACGCGGTTCCCAGCACCCGGCACGTCCAGGTCGAGATCGAGGGCACTGTCGTCGCGGACACGCGCACGCCGGTTCTGCTGTTCGAGACGAGTCTCCCGGTTCGTTACTACATTCCGAGGAAGGACGTCCGCCTCCACCTCTTCACCCCCACCGATACGCGAACGCGCTGCCCGTACAAGGGTGTGGCGACCGAATACTGGTCGTGGGCGGGCACCGGCGACGTGCGGCCCGACATCGCCTGGAGCTATCCCGACCCGCTGCCCTGCGTGCAAATCATCAAGGACCGGGTGGCGTTCTACAACGAGTCCGTGGACATTGTCGTCGACGGGGAGCGGCAGCAGCGCCCGGTCAGCTTCTTCAGCAAGCCGTCGAGCGGCTCGGCGGTGAGCAACCGTTGCCGGTCAGGGCGGCGTGGGTGAGGTGCGGCGCATCCGGTCGAGGCGGCGGATGACCGGTGTGGCTGCGGTGCCGTGCACCACGACGGAGACGAGCACGGTGAAAGCGACGACGGACCAGAGCTGCTGCGCGTGGGCGGCGAACTCGTCGCTGTGGCCGAGGGCGTAGGCGAGATAGAAGAGTGAGCCGATGCCGCGGATGCCGAACAGGGCGGTGACCAGCCGCTCCCGGGGCCCGGCGGGAAAGCCGAGCTGGCCGATCCAGCCCGCGGCAGGCCGGACGACAAGCACGAGCAGGACGCCGACGAGGGCGCCCTGCCAGGTGAGATTCGGCAGGCCCGCGGAGGCGAGGAAGCCCCCGAGGCCGAAGAGCAGGAAAGCGGTCAACAGCCGTTCGATCTGTTCGGTGAACTCGTGCAGCACCCGGTGGTAGCCGTGGCTGCGCTCGGCCGATCGGATCGTGCATGCGGTGACGAAGACGGCGAGGAAGCCGTACCCGTTCAGGAGTTCGGCGATTCCGTAGGTCACGAAAGTCGCTCCGAGAGCGACGAAGCCCTCCATGTGCTCCGACAGCCGCAGCGCGCCGGCTCGTGCGCGGAAGAACATCCGGCCCAGTAGCCACCCGGTCACGAGGCCCACCGTCACTCCGACAGCGATCCTGAAGGTCACGTCGACGAGGAGCCACCCGCCGACCCAGTCCCCCGACCAGCCGGAACCGGCCGCCGAGGCCAGTGCAAGGGCAGCGAGCACGAAGGGAAAGCCAGCCCGTCGTTCAGCCCGGCTTCGGCGGTCAGGGTGAACCGCACTTCGTCCTCGTCGTTCTCGGCGTCAGTGGGCTCCCCGACCCTCACCTCCGCCGCCAGCACGGGATCGGTCGGCGCGAGCACCGAGGCGGCCAGGAGGGCGAGCGCCGGCGGCCAGTCCAGCAGCAGCATGCCGAGAACCGCGGTCCCCGCGATGGTCAGCGGCAGACTGATGCCCAGCAGCCGCCACGGCCCGGCCCAACGGCGCCACCCGAACGGCCGGTTCAGCGCCAGACCCGCTCCCATCAACGACACGATCACGCACAGCTCCGTCGCGTGCTCGATCCACAGCCTGTCCCGCGCCGGGTCCACGACCGGCACCGGAAGCGGCAGCAGCGCAATGAAAATGCCGGACGAGAGGAACACCATCGGCATCGACAGCGGCCGTCTGAACACGAGCCTCGGCACGACCGCCGCGCCGAGCGCACCGATCCCCATCGCCAAATACACGGCATCAGAGAGCGTCACCCAGCCCATCCTGTCCGATGGTCGCCCTTCTATGCGGAACGCGCGATCTCGTCGCCCACCAGGTGTGGCCCCAGGCGTGGCCCGCGATCCTCGGCGACGCGCGGCAGCCCGGCCGGGATTCATGCGCGCGACTGCCCAGGCGTTTGTCCGCCCGGAGGTCAGGGCGAAGGGGCCGAGCCGCGGTTGTGCGGGCAACTGTTCTGCGGACGCGTTCGGTTCGGTCCGTTCGGCAGTGCACCGCAGCAGCGCGACGACGGGATGAACGCTTACGGATCGACTGCTCCCACCGCCTGGGCCGGGCCTGAACACCGTCAAACGCTACGCCCGCATGTCCGAACCACAGCCCTGCGCATGGCCCCCGCCTACCGGCCGCCCCTCGAGCAGACGGCGGCGCTGACCGACGCGTTGGCCGTGTAGGGGCCACCCCGCGGGCGCGGGGAACAGCGAGTGAGTCCTTTTGTCCCCGTACTGTTCTGAGCGCTCCAGGTCGTGCTCAGACCAGGGTGGAGATGCAGAACGGGTGGCCTGCGGGATCCAGCAGGACCCGCCACCGGTCGGGGTCCGGCTGGAGTTCGGGCTTGACGGCCCCCAGAGCCAGCAGGCGAGCCTGAGCGGCGTCCAAGTCGTCGACGCCTAGTTCTATATGGGCCTGCTTCTCCTGGGAGGGGTCCGGCCAAGTGGGGCGGCGGTAGTCGGTGAGCCGGCTGAATCCCAGTCCGGCAGCTCCCTCTTGGCCGAGCAGGATGAAATCGTCGGTG
>NZ_JBEXRZ010000359.1:0-3912 GCF_040613325.1 Streptomyces sp. NPDC006283
GTCACGGGAGCGCCCCTTCTGGCATTACGCGTCAATGTGGTCCGGGCCATGCGGTCCGGTCAGTTGTGGCCGAAGCGCTTTTGCCGGCCCTTGTGGGCTATGTCGGACGGCGTGACCGCTTGTGCCCGCTGTTCGGCCTGCGCCTCGAGGGACGAGCTCTTCGCCTGCTGCGCGCCGCGCTCGGCCGGCGAGGTCTTCTGCTCACGCTGCTGCTTCTTGTTCTTGGCCATGGTGGTGCCTCCTGTGGGGTGTAGGGGCCAGGGCCGCGACCAGACTCACATACGTGAAATACCGCCGCATTTTGGATCATTGCGCACGGTAGTCGGGGACAGTCCGTGCACCCGCGGCCCGATCCGCCACGCCGATGATCGAGTTCCGGCCGTTAACCCTCCCGTGGTCGGGCAGACTCGAAGGAAACCCGGAACAATCCCCGATCCCGACCCCCGATGAGCTCCCGAAAGAGGGTGGAACGCGTGGACCGCTGCGTCGTCCTGGTGGACGCCGGCTACCTGCTGGGCGCCGCCGCCAGCCTTCTCGCCGGAGAGCCGGCCAGGTCGCGGATCACCGTCGACCACGCCGCCCTCATCCACGGCCTGCGGGAGCTCGCGGAAACCGATACGGAACGGCCCCTGCTCCGTATCTACTGGTTCGACGGAGCACCCGACCGCGTTCCCCAGCCGGAGCACCGTCGGCTGCGCGTGATGCCCCGGGTGACCGTCCGCCTGGGCGCCCTGACCCGCAGCGACGGCCGCTGGGCGCAGAAGGGCGTCGACGCGGCCATGCACGCCGAACTCACCGAACTGGCCAGAAACCGCGCCTGCTCCGACGTCGTGCTGGTCACCGGCGACGGAGACCTGCTGCCGGGCCTGATGTCCGCCAAGGAACACGGCGTCGCCGTCCACCTCTGGGCCGTGCAGGCCGCCGACGGCGACTACAACCAGTCGGAGGACCTGGTCGCGGAGGCCGACGAGCGCAGGGTGCTCGACCGGGTCTGGATCACCCGGGCCGTCCGCGCCAAGGAACTCACCGGTATCTGCGCGCCGACGCCCGTGCCCCGTCCCGAGATCGCGGCCATCCTGTCGGCGCCGCTGCCCGAGTCCGCGCTCGCCGCGGCCGAGGAGCGTGCCGCCGAAGCCACGCGCAACGGGACGCGGCCCGCGCCCGAGGAGAACGGCGTGGCGCCCGCCCCGGCCCCCGCCGCCGCCAAGGGCGTGCCCACGCCCAAGGACCTCGCCGGGCTGCGCGCACCGGGACAGCAGACACCCGGCCACCCCTCCTCCCACCCGGCGAACGCCACCCTGCGCTGGTCCTCCGACAAGGGCTGGATCGAACGGCCCGGCAACGGCGCGCTGGGCGAGCCGCCGGAGACCGCGTCGCTGCCGACCCTCGCGCAGCTCACCAGCGCCGAGCAGCGCTGGGCCGACCGCGAGGAGGACATCACCACGGTCGGAGGTGACCCCTTCGAGGTCGGTCAGGTCTTCGCCCGGCGCTGGATGGAACGGCTCCCCGAGACGGGCCACGTGCAGAAGCTGTCCACCATGTACCCCCGCATCCCGCACCGCATCGACGGAGAACTGCTGCGATACGCAGCACGTTTCGGACTTCTGGCACACAAGGACGACCAGATCGACGAGCACGACCGCTATGCGATCAGGGCCGGATTCTGGCGCGAGATCGATGTACGGACGGCCGCGGAGCACGGTCCGGCGGCGGAGCAGTCGGGGCCCGAGGGCATTCGCGGCGGCCGGACCCCGTAGTCTCGTCCCTTGTGAGTACGGTGTGCGTGGTGCGGGATCTGGTCAAGACGTACCCCGCCGCGCGCGGCAGACGCGGGACGCCGGGGACACCCGAGGTGCGTGCCACGGACGGGATCAGTCTCGAGGTCCGGCGCGGCGAGGTCTTCGGCCTGCTCGGACCCAACGGCGCGGGCAAATCGACCCTGGTGCGACAGCTCACCGGGCTGATGCGCCCCGACTCGGGCAGCGTCCACGTCCTCGGCCACGATCTCGTACGCCACCCCGAGCGCGCCGCCCGGCTCATCGGCTACCTCGGGCAGGAGTCGACCGCGCTCGACGAACTCACCGTGGCGCTCGCCGCGGAGACCACCGGACGGCTGCGCGGGCTGACGGCACGCGAAGCGCGTGCCGAACGGGACACCGTCCTCGAAGAGCTGGGGCTCACCGCCCTCGCCGCCCGCCCTCTGAAGAAGCTTTCCGGCGGACAGCGCCGGCTCGCCTGCTTCGCCACGACGCTCGTGGGGGAGCGGCCGGTGTTCGTGCTCGACGAGCCGACGACCGGCATGGACCCCGTCGCGCGGCGTGCCGTGTGGGCGGCCGTCGACCGGCGTCGCGCCGAGCACGGCGCGACCGTGCTGCTCGTCACCCACAACGTCATCGAGGCCGAGACCGTCCTCGACCGGGTCGCCGTCCTCGATCGCGGCCGGGTCATCGCCTGCGACACCCCGTCCGGGCTGAAAGAAGGAGTCGCCGGCGAGGTCCGGGTCGAGCTGGTGTGGCGCGAACGCGCCCCGCTCGACGTACCGGAGGTCGCCGCGCTCCGCGGCTTCGCGCAGGAGTCCGGGCGGCGCTGGGTCCTCAGGCTCGCGCCGGAGGAGGCACGCGCCGCTGTCGCAGCGGTCACCGGCGGCGCCGCGTTCGCGGCTCTCGACGACTTCACGCTGGCCACGCCGAGCCTGGAGGACGTGTACTTGGCACTCGGGGGGAACGCGACGAAGGGGCTGGTCAAGGCGTGAGCATCGTGTCCGCGGAAACCGCCGGGGCGGTGGCACGCGCAGCCGTCGTGGTCGAGGAAGCTCCCGCGCCGCTCGCACCACGGGCGCGGCTGCTGCCCGCGCTCGCCGCCGTGTACCGGGCGCAGCTGTCGCGGGCGAGGGTCGCCCGCATCCCGCTGCTGTTCGTCGCGACCTTCCAGTCCATCGGGATCATGGTCCTGATGCGGGGCGTCGTCGACGGCGGCACGGAGGCGCGGGCGGTCGTCGCGGGCGCGAGCGTGCTCGTCGTCGCCTTCGTCGCGCTCAACCTGCTCGCTCAGTACTTCGGACAGCTCAGGGCCCAAGGGGGCCTCGACCACTACGCGACACTGCCCGTGCCGCCCGCGGCCGTGGTGCTCGGCGCGGCAGGGGCGTACGCCTCGTTCACCGTCCCCGGCACGGCGGTGACGGCCGTCGCCGGCAGTGTGCTCTTCCAGCTGCCGCTCACGCATCTGTGGGTGCTCGCGGCGGTGATCCCGCTCGCCGGCGCGGCACTCGCCGGGCTGGGAGCGGCCCTCGGACTGCTGGCGCCGCGTCAGGAGCTGGCCACGCTGCTCGGGCAGCTGGGCATGTCCGCGGCGCTGCTGCTCGGCGTCCTGCCGGCCGAGCGGCTGCCGGGGCCGATCTCGTACGCCCGCGATCTGCTGCCGTCCACGTACGGGGTCGAGGCCATGGCCCGGACCTTCGAAGCGAACCCCGACTGGGCGGCCGTCGGACTCGACCTCACCGTCTGCGCGGCCGTCGGCGTCTGCTCCCTGGCCGTCGCCACGTGGGCCTACCGGCGGGCGGCGGTCCGGTGAGGCGGCGGTGGGACGGGCCTGGCACGATGGCGGGGTGACAGCACCTCTGACGCCGCCGCACCAGCCCAACGGACCGTCCTCCTCGGACGACAACCTCTGGCAGGCACCGCCCGCCGGGGCGGGGCCGTCTTCGACGTATGCGTACGGGGCGGCGAAGGACGAGGCCGACTCGGCCGCGGAGCTGCGCAGGGACCTGCGGGACTCCGCCCTGATCCTGGTGTGCGTGACCCTCATGGGGCTGGCACTCGGTTTCCTGTGGCTGTGGCTGGCACCGCGGGTGCCGCTGATCTCCAACAACGAGGCTGTTTTCCTCAAGGACACGGAGGGTGAGGAGGCGATCGG
>NZ_JBEXRZ010000360.1:0-3891 GCF_040613325.1 Streptomyces sp. NPDC006283
ATTGTCGCCACATTCAACACTGGCTAAAAAACATACCCGCGGGAATAAGTGGGAACCAGCGACTCCGGTATTTGTCCTTTGATCGAAATTCGATCAAATCTCGCCCCCGCAACGGCAGTTCGCGCACGTCAAAGGTGCTGTTGCGCCCGCCTTGCGGGCCGGCGCATAGAAAAGACGGCGCGCCTGGACAGACCCGAGAAGTGGATGAGGAGACGCACGTGAACGCATCCGGAGGATGGGAACGCCTCGAGCCGAAGCTGGCGGCGACACGACGCCGCGTCCAGGCCCTCGAATGGGAACCCGAGCGCCGCAACAGCTTCGTCGCCTACACCGTCGAACGCGACAGCGCCTACGCAGACCTCGACGGCCGCCGCCTGCTGATGATGTCCGGCTACAGCTACCTGGGCCTGGCCGGCGACGAGCGTGTCGTCGCCGCCGCGAAGGCCGCCGTCGACCTCTACGGCACCGGCAACCACGGCGTGCGGGCCCTGGCCGGATCCATCCCCCTGCACGAGGAACTGGAGGCGGAGGTCGCCCGGTTCGCCGACCGCGAGGCCTCCATGGTCTTCGGTTCCGGCTACGCCGCCAACACCGGCACCGTCGGCGGCCTCGTCGGCCCCGGCGACACCGTGTTCATCGACAAGTACGACCACGCCTCCATCGTCGACGGCTGCCGCCTGTCGGGGGCTACCGTCACCCGCTTCCGCCACAACGACGTCGACCACCTCGACCGCCGGCTGCGGGCCGCGAGCCCCGACGGCGTGCGGCTCGTCATCGTCGACAGCGTCTACTCCATGGACGGCGACATCGCCCCGCTGCCCGAGCTGCGCAAGGTCTGCGACGAGCACAACGCCCTCCTCATGGTCGACGAGGCCCATGCGCTCGGCGTCATCGGCAAGACCGGCCGCGGCATCGAGGAACACTTCGATCACAAGGCCCGGGTCGACGTCAAACTCGGCACCCTCTCCAAGGCGATCCCCTCCATGGGCGGCTGGATCGCGGGCCCCGCCGAGCTCATCGGCCATCTGCGCTACGCCGCACGGCCGTTCCTGTTCTCCGCCGCCCTCGGGCCCGCCCAGGCCGCGGCCGCCCTCGAGTCGCTGCGCATCCTGCAGCGCGAACCCGAACGCGTCGCCCACATCCAGCACCAGTCCACCCGCCTGCGGAACCTCATCAACGCGGAAGGCCTGCGCACCCAGGACAGCGAGACCGCGGTCCTGCCGCTGATCGCCGGCTCCGACGACGCGGCCTACGACCTGGCCACCGCCTGCCGCAGGAACGGCGTCATCGGCCTGCCCGTGGTCACCCCCGCCGTCCCCAACGACCTGGCACGGCTGCGGATCGCGGTCACCGCCCGCCACACCGAGGCCGACATCGACTTCGCGGCCCAGGCGTTCCTCGCCTCCGCCCGCGAGTGCCGCATCATCCCGGCCTGAGACGCCGGGGAAACGCAACCCAGGGAAACGGAACGGGGAACCCACCATGGCAACCTCCACCCCGCCCCCGGTCGTGATCACCGGCATCGGCGTGGTCACACCGGCGGGCTGCACCCCCGACGCGCTGTGGGCGGCACTGCGCGCCGGCCGCTCCACCGCCGCCGAACTCACCCACCTCGACCTCGCCCGCCACCGGGTACGGATCGGCTGCCGCGTCACCGGCCTCGACGACGTCGGCCTCGTCGGCGCCAAGGACGCCCGCCGGATGGACCCGTTCGCCCTGTACGGAACCACCGCCGCCCTCGCCGCACACCGCGACGCGGGCGCCCCCGCACCCGACCCGGACCGCACCGCCGTCGTGGTCGGCAACGCGGTCGGCGGGCGGGCCACCAGCGACCTGGAGTCCGCGCACTTCACCGAGCACGGCCCCCATCGCGTCAACCCGCTGATGCCGCTGATGACGATGCCCAACGCGGCCGCCGCCCAGATCGCCATGCGTCTTTCCTGGACCGGCCCCGCCACCACCATCGCCACCACCTGCGCCAGCGGCGCCGACGCCATCGGCCAGGCGATGCTGCTGCTGAAGACCCACCGCGCCGACGTCGTCATCGCAGGCGGCTGCGAGTCCACCCTCACCCCCGTCACCCTCGCCGGATTCGGCAACCTCAACGCCGTGTCCCTGCGCAACGACGAACCGGAGCACGCCTCACGGCCCTTCGACGCCGACCGCGACGGGTTCGTGATGGGGGAGGGGGCCGGATTTGTCGTCCTGGAGCGCGCCGACGACGCCCGCGCCCGCGGCGCCCGCCCCTACGCCGAGGTCGCCGGCTACGGCGCCACCGCCGACGCCCACCACCTGTCGATGCCGCTGCCCGACGGCGCGGGCGCCGCCCGCGCCATGACGAGCGCCCTCGCCGACGCGGGCCTCACCCCCCGCGACATCGCCCACATCAACGCCCACGGCACCTCCACCCCCCACAACGACCGGGCCGAAGCCACCGCCCTGAACAAGGTGTTCGGCACAGGCGGCCCCCCGGTCACCGCACCCAAGGGCGTCATCGGCCACCTCATCGGCGCCGCCGGCGCCGTCGAACTCATCGCCGCCACCCTCGCGATGCGCGCCCGCGAAGTACCGCCCACCGCCAACCACCAGCGCCTGGAGCCAGGATTGGACATCGACGTGGTCCACAGCAGCCCCCGCACCATCGCCTCCGGGCCCGCCCTGTCGAACTCCTTCGGCTTCGGCGGACACAACGCCTCCCTGGTGGTGGTGCCGGTATGACGACCACCCCCGCCCCCGCGCGCACCGCCCAGCGCACCGCCTCGGCCCAGGACATCGACGCCTACCGCGCCGCCGTGCGCCTGGGCCTGCCCGCCGCGCCCACCCCCCATGCCTCACCCGTGCACACCTTCGTCCTCGCCCACAACCTGGCCGACAAGACGGTGCGCGCCCTCACCACTCCCGAGGAGACGTCCGTCGTCCACCTCGGCCAGGACATCCGCCTCGAGCGGCCCGTGCGCGCCCGCGAACAGGTCACCGCCGCCCTCGACGTGCTCGCCGCCCGCCGCGAACCACGAGGCACCCGCATCGCCGTGCGCACCCGCCTCACCGGCGACGACGGCGTCGACTTCGCCGAACTGCTCACCCACGCCCTGCTCGTCGGCGCCAAGAACATCGAGCCGTTCGGCGACATACCCGCCGCGAGCGCCCCCGCCCCCACCGGACCCGTCGGCGAGCCGGCCACCGCCTGCCACACCCTCACCCCGGCAACGATCCGCGCCTACGCCCACGCCTCCGGCGACCTCAACCCCATCCACCTCGATGAGGAAGCCGCCCGCGCCGCCGGATTCGACACCGTCATCGCCCACGGCATGAGCGTCATCGCCCTGGCCTGCGAGGAGATCGCCGACCGGTACGCCGACGGCGACATCACCCGCATCCGCTCCGTCGGCGGCCGCTTCTCCGCCCCCGTACCGCCGGGCGAGCCGCTCGACATCACTCTCCAGCCCGACGCCGCCCACAGCACCGTGCGCTTCGCCTGCCGCACGGCGAACGGGCCCGCCGTCAAGAGCGGATGGGCGCAGCTGCGATGAGCGGCCCCACCGGCCTCGTCGCAGGCTTCCTCACCCAGGTGCGCCGCCACCCCGACGCCCCGGCCCTGATCCGGCACGGCGAGCCCACCAGCTACCGCGCCCTGTACGAGGCGGCCGGCCGCGAACGCGAACGTCTCGCGGTCCTCGGCATCGCCCCCGGCGACCCGGTCGGCATCCTCGCCCGCACCTCGCCCGCCGCCATCGCCCTCGTGCTGGCCTGCCTGCTGTCGAGGCGGCCGTTCCTGCTGCCGTCCCCGGCGCTCGCCGGCACCCGGCTCGCCGACCTGTTCGCCCAGGCAGGCTGCGCCCGGGTGCTGACGCCCGCGAGCCCGCAAGGCTCCGGGCGGGCGGCCCGGGCACC
>NZ_JBEXRZ010000361.1:0-3884 GCF_040613325.1 Streptomyces sp. NPDC006283
GCTCGCCGCCCAGTCCGGTGCGTCGGCGGCACCGTCCATCACCTGGACGAACGCGCTTGGTCTGTCGCAATCGGCCAACTTATGGGCGTTCGTGGGGCAGTGACAAGGCTTCTGTTGGAGGGTGGCTGATTCCCGTTCCGGGCCCGGCCCGTGGGCTCGCGGCTGTGGCGAGGACAGGCCCCGCAGGTATGGGCAGCGCCCCCGAGGTCACGCCTTCGGGGGGCGTGAGCCGCCGCGGGTGAGGAAGTCGGAGAGGGGAAGCGTCGCCGCGCCCACCGTCACCGCGTCCGCCCCCAGCCTGCCCAGCTCGATCGTCGTGCGCGACGCGGCATGGTGGAGGGCGTACTCGGTTGCGTGGCGGCGCACTTCGGGGAGGAGGTGCGGACCGAGCAGCAGTCCCGCCCATCCGCCGAGCAGGATGCGCTCGGGTCGGAAGAGGTTGATCAGGTCCGCGACGGCCGCGCCCAGGTACTCGGCCGTGTCCCCGAGGAGGGAGAGCGCCACGGGGTCGCCTGCCTCCTCGTCCGCCCCCGGGGCGGGATAGGCCGCCGCCAGCAGCGCCGCCAGCGCCGTCTCGTCGTCCGCGTCGGCCGCCGACGGCCCGCCCGCCTCCCGCCAGCGCTCCCGGAGCGCTTCCGCACCGGCGTACGCCTCGAGGCAGCCCAGGGAGCCGCAGCGGCAGCGTCGCCCACGGATGTGTACGGTCGTGTGGCCCCATTCGAGGGCGCTGGTGCGGGCGTTCTCGTCGGGCGTGGCGGAGTGGACGACGCACGCGCCGACGCCGGAGCCGATGAGCGCGACGGCGGCGGTGGCCGCGCCTCGCCCGCCGCCGAACCACATCTCCGCCTGCCCCAGGGTCTTCGCGCCGTTGTCGACGAACAGCGGTACTTCCGGCGGGATTTCGACGGTGTCGCGCAGTATCCGCTCGAGCGGGACACCGCTCCAGCCGATGGTCTGGCCGTGGACGACGGCTCCGCCTGCGGCCACGGACCGCTCGATGAGGCCGGGCACGCCGATACCGATGCCGAGGAGCCTGCCGGGGTCGGCACCGGCCGCCCGCAGGACGTCGGTGACGCAGTCGCGGACGTGGGCGACGATGCGGTCGACGTCGTAGCCGTGCTGGGCGAGCAGCCGTTCGGCGCGGGCCAGCTCCGTGAGCGAGAGGTCGAAGAGCTCGACACGTACGCGGGTCTCGCCGATGTCGATGCCGATGAGCAGTCCGCTCGCCGGGGCGACGCGCAGGAGCGTGCGGGGCCTGCCGCCGTCGGATTCGACGCTGCCGGCCTCCTCGAGGACGCCTTCGGCGACGAGCTCGGCGACGACGTTGCTGATGGAGCCCGAGCTCAGTCCGGTGACCGGTCCGAGCTCGTGGCGGCTCAACGGGCCGTCGAAGTACAGTCGTTGCAGGACCCGGGCTCGGTTGCCCCGCCGCAGGTCACGCACTGTACGTCCGTTGCGTTCCGCCATGGTGCTCCTTTCCTGCACGCAAGATACCCCGGCCTCGCCGGAGCCTTCGTCACCCCTGAGTCACGCCGAAAACCAAGCCGCGCCCCCACCGGTCGGTGCGGGTGGGGACACCGGCGTCCGCCGTGGCGGCCCCGGTCAGGCCTGGGCCACCACGGCCGGCTCGGTACCGGCCTGTGCGCGGACGGACGCGGCCACCTGCGAGGCGTGGGCCCGAATGGCCCCGGTCTCGGCACACGACAGGTCCAGCCGCCAGGACGCGGAGGCGAGCCACCCGAGGACACCGGCCATGAAGGCGTCCCCGGCGCCGACGGTGTTGACCACCTCCACGGGCCGCGGCCGGAGCCTCGACCGGCGGGGTCCGGAGCCGGTGATGGTGATCTCCTGGTTGTAGATGCGGTACGGCTCGATGACGGCCGTGGTCGCGTCGTCGGAGACTCCGAACTGCAGGAACGTGCCGCCCTTGGCCACGCGTCCCAGTCCGTCCTGGATGGCCTGCGCGTTGCCGGTCGCGTCGATGACGACGTCCCAGCCGCCGGGCCGGTCGCGTTCGTCGGCGGAGGCCGCCATGCGGGAGCAGGCCGCTCGACCAGCTTCTTCGCGGCATGTGCTGTGCCCGTCCGTGCCCGTATCCGCGGTGCTGTCGTCCCTGGTCACGTCGGGTGCCGGACCTTCCGGCGCCCCGGGCCGTACCCGCTTGGTACCCCGGCTGAGCCCGAACCGGGTCCGCGGGCGGAGAATGACCGGGTGCGGAAGCTTCCGTACGGCTTGAGGATCGATGAATGGCCTGCTCCGCCCATACGTATCCGTAGGGGCGGCATATTCCTAGACTTCCAGGAGCACACGCATGAGTGGAACAGCTCGGATCGGCGTCACGGGTCTCGCGGTGATGGGCCGCAATCTCGCTCGTAACTTCGCCCGCAACGGCTTCACGGTGGCCGTGCACAACCGTACGGCCGCGAAGACCCGCGCTCTGGTGGAGGAGTTCGGCCACGAGGGCACATTCGTCGCCGCCGAGTCGGCGGAGGAGTTCGTCGCGGCGCTGGAACGCCCGCGCCGCCTGGTCATCATGGTCAAGGCGGGCGAGGCGACGGACGCGGTGATCGAGGAGTTCGCGCCGCTGCTCGAGGAGGGCGACGTCATCATCGACGGCGGCAACGCCCACTTCGCCGACACCCGGCGCCGCGAGAAGGAGCTGCGGGAGCGCGGAATCCACTTCGTGGGCGTGGGCATCTCCGGCGGCGAGGAGGGCGCGCTGCACGGGCCGAGCATCATGCCGGGCGGCTCCGCCGAGTCGTACGCCTCCCTCGGCCCGCTGCTGGAGAAGATCGCGGCCAAGGCCCCCGACGGCACGCCCTGCGTCACGCACGTCGGACCGGACGGCGCGGGCCACTTCGTGAAGATGGTGCACAACGGCATCGAGTACGCCGACATGCAGCTCATCGCGGAGGCCTACCACCTGCTGCGCGCCGTCGCGGGTTACTCCCCGGAGCAGATCGCGGAGACCTTCCGCACCTGGAACACCGGCCGGCTCGACTCGTACCTCATCGAGATCACCGCGGAAGTGCTCGCGCACACGGACGCGGCGACGGGCAAGCCGTTCGTCGACGTCGTCATGGACCAGGCGGAGCAGAAGGGCACGGGCCGCTGGACGGTGCAGATCGCGCTGGACCTGGGGGTGCCGGTGTCGGGAATCGCCGAGGCGGTCTTCGCGCGCTCACTGTCGGGCCATGCGGACCTGCGGGACGCCTCGCGCGCGCTCCCCGGGCCGCAGCCGACGCCGCTCGGCGAGCAGGAAGCGGGCCGGTTCGCGGACCAGGTGGAACAGGCGCTCTACGCGTCCAAGATCGTGTCGTACACGCAGGGCTTCCACCAGGTCCAGGCAGGCAGTGAGGCCTACGACTGGGGCGTGGACGCCGGTTCGGTGGCCGCGATCTGGCGGGCCGGTTGCATCATCCGGGCGGCGTTCCTCGACCGTATCCGCGGGGCGTACGACGAGCGGCACGATCTGCCGAGCCTGCTGGCCGACAAGCAGTTCGCAGAGGAGATCGGCGCGGCGCAGGACGACTGGCGCGAGGTCGTGGCGACGGCCGCCCGTCAGGGCGTCCCCACGCCGGGCTTCTCCGCGGCGCTCGCCTACTACGACGCCCTGCGGGCGGAGCGGCTGCCCGCCGCACTGACACAGGGCCAGCGCGACTTCTTCGGCGCGCACACCTACCGGCGGACCGACCGTGAGGGGTCGTTCCACACTCTCTGGGGCGGTGACCGCTCGGAGGTGGAGTCGGGCTGATCTGCCCGTTCGGACCGCTCGGAGGGTCACCCGCGCCTGGGCGCGGTGTAGCCGGGGACGGGAGAGCCGTAGATCAGGGCGTACTCGTGCGGATGGGCCAGGGCCCAGGCACGCACGGCCGTGCAGACCG